>CACYCV010000306.1 GCA_902772955.1 uncultured Ruminococcus sp. | reverse complement strand
TATGATTTTCTACACCCATTTGGTGCAAATTCATTTATCGGAATTTTGCTGAAAAAGCAGTATTCATGAGTCTTTCAACCTTATTTTTGCAATTTGAATTTCACAGATTCAAGCTTATCTTAATAAAATCATTATACCATTAAAAAATAGATTCATCAAGATTTTTGAAGGATTTTATCGAAAAAGTTGACTAAATCAAAATTGTTTTTTTTGTGCAGTATGTTATTTTTTTTGTCATTTACAGCAATTCAGGTTCTGTGCAGCGCTGGAAATAAGGAAAAATGCTTTTTCAAAAAACAAAACAGGTGCGGAACCATCCGGAATTCCGTACCTGTTTTGTGATTTTTTATCGATGACGTCCACCGCCGCCTCCTCCGCTGTGAAAACCGCCGCCTCCTCCGCCGTGACCGCCGCTGCTGCTGGACTGAATTCTGACCTTCGACACATGCTTGCCAATAAAGACATCATCAGATGCGCGCATCAGCATTTTTTCCTTGGAGGTATAGACAGAAGCCGGCTCAGAGATCTTGAATTTATAATGCTTCTTGATGGCGGCCCCGATCACCATCGCCACGAACAGCCCGACAACCACTCCGCCGCCAAGACCCGCATACCAGAAACGATAGGGCTTCCATTTGCTATGGACAATCTGTCCGTTCTGATAATACACATAATCTCCCGTGGCTTCGTCCCGATAGTAGATGCCGGACACAGCACCCTCCTGTTTGTAATGAATCAACTGGCGGCAATATTCTTCCAGACCCTCTACGATTTTTTCCGGAACAATTTTCTGACCGCCCGCAGGGAAAGAACGCTCCATCGCTTCGAGAATGTGGTCGATACGGTCATCGCTTCCGCTGTCACCGTTTGTATAATACAAAAAAGCATCATTGGCTGCGAACATATAGTCAAACGCATTTTTCAGTCCGTCCATGTCAATGTAGAGATAGACGGTACCGTTATACTTCCGGAAGCTGAAGGTCGACTTGGCGCCATCTCTGGCGATCCTTTTGATTTCAGAATCCGAACGCTTCTGACTGCCGGAATAGATGGCCAGATTGAATTCTACGGTACGGGATGTTTCCATCATCCTGGAAATAATCTGTTGTCTTTGCTCTTTGGTAAATAACGCGCCCTCATCGTAAAAGTAGACAGATTCTCCTTTGTATTCCAGGGCTTCACCGTCCAGTTCAAGAGCATCCTTGTACTGTTTCAGGCCGGAACAGAAGGACTCCACCGCAGCAGTTGTTTTAGCATCCACCGACTGATCCGATGTCTGCTCCATACTCAGACGCATCTGATTGAGAATGGTATTAATCCGGTTTTCTGTACCGTTTTCTCCGTTGGAATAATACCGCAGTGCCTCAGCACCGCAGTACATATAATCGCAGACATCACTGCTGCCATCCATATCCAGATAAAGAAAAATGGATTTTTCCTTTTCCAGAGAGAATACCGAGTTGACTCCCTGGGAGACAAGTTTTTCAACAGCCTCCCGTCCCCTGTTTTTGCCGCCGATATAAAGAGCAATTTTGAAATCAATCGCGGAAGAGGTATTGATGAGCTTGGCGGTAATCGCATTGCCCGCCGAATCGGTGAGCATTTCCGTTTCATCAGTCAGATAGACGTCAGAAGCATTGTATGAATAGCTTTCGGCTGCCGTCAGTGCCTGTGCTGCCCCGACGGGAAGGCTCCCCGCAATAATCAGCGTAGAAGCAAAAAACAAAAATGCCTCAGCGGCCCATTTTCTGATCTTCATGACAGGAAATAACCTCCGATAAAAATCAGCATTGCCACCAGAAAACCAATCGCTGCACAGAAGCCTATCAGTTTCCTTTTTGAAATCGGCAGTTCGCCGGCCACCTTACCGCTCTGACCGTTGATGGCGTATTCCCACAGCCTGCCATTGTAATCAAAGGTCATGAACCAGACAGGAAGAAGCATATAATCCCAGGTCAGCGTATCTGTCCGGTCATACTGTCTTCTGGAGGTCAGGCGATGATAATGGGTGGTGGCATCCAGCATTTTTCCGTTATTGGTATACATCCGCTGCTGAATCCTCGGCAGCACCTGTTCCTTGTCCACATCATATTTATCCGCAAAAAAGCCGCTGAGATAGGCCATATTGAACGGTCTTGCCTTGGAATAATCAAATGGCTCAATGGACTCCATCAGCAGGTCCTCAATTTTTTGAGATCCGTCAGCAGGAACACCTTCATAACTGATGGTTGCCTCACGCAGGACTCTGTAGCGGGTTGTTTCCGTATAGTGATAGCTGCCGGAGGTCCAGGAGCGGACATTCTCTCCTATTGCCTCTATACGGGTGGAGGTTGCTGAGCGGGCCACCCAGAAGGGCACATAAAGACCTGTCATCTTTTCCACCTGGGTTGAGGAGATAAGGTCGCGAGGAATAAACTTTTTTTTGGACGCCCACTGCATATAGCGCTTGACAGCTTCATCCCGGTCAAAGCCAAAGGGGAGAACCATGGAAGGACGGTACATTCCGTCTACCCGTCCCTTCAGAATAACAGGATTATGGCAATAATAGCAGAAAGCAGCGGCCGTGTTGGCATCACACATGATTTCGGCTCCACAGCTGGGACAGGAATACAGCTTGGTTTCTTCATTAAACCGTTCTCTTTCCTGCTGTTCCTGTGCGGAACGTGCCTGTTCAGGGGGCATCTCTCCCTGATTCTGCTGATATGCCTTCTCCACATCCATATAGCTGCGCTGGAATTCCAGAACCTGTGCTTCGGTAAAAGAGCTCCTGCAGTATTCACAGGTAAAATTCTGGGTTGCAGGTGAAAACTTCAGATCCGCATAACAGTTTGGACAGTGAAATTGTTTTGCTTCGCTTTCCATTGGCGATCCCCCTCAGATTGAATTGTTCCTATCCGGGCATCCGAATTAGTGCTTGTGTTCCGATCATATTAGTCTTATTTTTTGCCGAACAGGCCGCCAAGCCCTCCGCCAAGGTTATCCAGATGAATCTTGGTTTTGACACCTTCCACAATAGCCTGCTGCTGTTCAGGGGGAATATTGCCTACCATTTCCTTGACCGTACCGGCCGGATCCTTTTCAAACTTTTCCTTCATGCCGGGGTCACCGGAAATTTTTGCTGCCAGTTCTCCGATTTTTGCTTTGATATCCATGATAAAAAACTCCTTTGTGATAAAATTAATCAGTCGGTTCCCCAACGGAAGCCTCTGGTTTAGAAAATGCTGTTTTCATCCAGGAAAGGCAAACCCTACGCTGAATGAAATATATGAAACCCGCCGCATCAGGGACGGTGGGGACATATCATAGGGTTACAATTCAGAGCAGAAGGTAACATTTTTTCCTTCCAGAATCAGATTGGTTGTCCGCACGGCGCACATCTTGCCGCACATAGAACAGGTATGCCGCTCCGCCACAGGAGTGGATTCATAATAGGCCTTTGCCTTTTCCGGGTCAATGGCATAGCGGAACATTTCTTCCCAATCCAGCTTATGACGGGCATCCGCCATCTGATTATCGATATCCCGGGCATGAGGCAGTCCGTTGGCAATATCGGCTGCATGAGCGGCAATTTTGGATGCAATGATTCCCTCCTTGACGTCATTCAGATCCGGCAGACGAAGATGTTCCGCAGGGGTCACATAACAAAGGAAATTGGCTCCAGCCGTTGCCGCAATGGCACCTCCGATAGCAGAGGTAATATGATCGTAGCCGGGAGCGATATCCGTCACCAGAGGACCGAGTACATAGAAGGGTGCCCCATGACACAGCCGCTTCTGCAGTCTCATATTGGCGGCAATTTCATTCATCGCCATGTGGCCGGGACCCTCCACCATAACCTGAACGTCCCGTTCCCAGGCACGTCTGGTCAGATCACCCAATTCAATCAGCTCACTGATCTGAGCGGAATCCGTACTGTCGTCCAGACACCCGGGCCTCAGAGCATCCCCCAGGCTGATCGTTACATCATATTCCCTGAGAATATCCAGCACCTCGTCATAATGTTCAAAGAAGGGATTCTCATTGCCGGTCATTTCCATCCATGCAAACAGCAGGGATCCTCCCCGGGAGACAATATTCATCCGGCGCTTTTCCCGTTTCAGTGCTTCCACGGCACGGCGGTTGATGCCGGCATGGATCGTCATGAAATCCACGCCCTCCTTGGCATGGGCTTCCACCACCCGCAAAAAATCCTGGGCACTGATATCCAGCAGATCCTTTTCCAGATAGCCAATGGCATCATACATCGGGACGGTTCCGATCATGGCAGGGGAATAATCAATCAGCTTCCGGCGGAAGGTATTGGTTTTGCCGTAGTTACTCAAATCCATAATCGCTTCCGCGCCAAAGGCTATCGCCATTTTAACCTTTTCCATTTCCCGATCATAGTCCATGCTGTCTCCGGAAATACCCAGATTCACGTTAATTTTGGTTCTGGTGCCGTCACCGATGCCTTCTGCACTCAGGGAGTGATGATTGATATTGGCGGGAATGCAGATCGTTCCCCTGGCAACGCTTTCCATCAGCTTTTCTACAGGCATCTGCTCCTTCTGAGCAACCGTTTCCATTTCTTTGGTGACAATCCCCTTCTTGGCTGCCTCCATCTGTGTTTTATAATTCATACGAGATTTCCTTTCTGATACAGTTCATAAAAATGATGAGTCGGACCATGCCCATGTCCCAACTCCAGTGCATGGACAATAGCCGTCTGCACATATTGTTTGGCCGAGGCAACCGCCTGACTGACCGAAAAGCCTCGGGCAAGAAACGCCGCCACAGCGGAAGAAAACGTACATCCCGTTCCATGGGTGTTTTTAGTAACAATTCTGACGGTGGTAAAAGAGGAAAACTCCTTTCCGTCATAGAGAATATCCTCCGCTTCCTGTTCCTGAGAGAGATGACCACCCTTGATAATGACATTTTGGGCACCCATTCCGGCAATCGCCCTGGCAGCCTCCATCATATCGTCTCTGCTGCGGATGGTTTGTCCGGTGATTGCCTCCGCTTCCGGGATATTGGGCGTCAGCACCGTACTAAGCGGGATAATCCGCTGAATCAGCGCAGACAGCGCGCTGCTTTCCATCAACGCATGACCCCCTTTGGCAATCATCACAGGGTCTACAACAACAAACTCCGGCCGGTACTGGGTCAGCTTGTCTGCCACCACATCCATCCGGACGGTATCCGACAGCATTCCCACCTTTACGGCATTCACTTCGATATCCTGAAAGACTGCATCAAACTGGTCAGCAATCACTTCCGGAGAAATATTCTGGATCGAAAGCACTTCGCAGGTATTTTCTGCCACCACAGCAGTCACCACGCTCATTCCAAAAACTCCGTTAGCAGAAAACGTTTTCAAATCCGCCTGAACACCCGCACCTCCGCTGCAATCGGAGCCGGCCACAGTCAGTGCTGTCCTGAGCTTCATGCTCTGCTCCCTCCTATCTGTTTTTGTCGTTTTTCTCCTCTCTATACTACAATAATTTATGAAAAAAGTCAAGAATAAGCCGCGGCGGTACGTGACCGCACAGGACGTGTTCGCGGGCGCGTGACCGCGCGGGACGATTCGCGCCTTGCTCCACTCCGTTCCGCTTGATTT
>CACYCV010000305.1 GCA_902772955.1 uncultured Ruminococcus sp. | reverse complement strand
AGCCGCGGCAGTAAACTTGGACACGGCATAACCGAGCGGAACGGAGTGGAGCGCTGCCGCGAACACGTCCTGTGCGGTCACGCACCGCACCTCAAGACCGATTTGATTTTATTATCGGGGCATGGTATAATAAAGCTGTCAATTACTTTGGAGTTGGCAGAATCAATCTGCCCAAAATCCATTCAGAGGTGGTCAAAATGGCAGGCTTTATGGATGCCGTCAAAAAGAGCTTTACAGGCGGTGATTCCTACGATCAGGGAGCAAGAAAACTGCATTTTCATCTGCTGAACGACTTGAATCACATGACTGAGGATGAACAATTTACTTCGGCATTATTCTCCATGGATTTGAAGTATAACACCGGTTTACAGCGACAGCGGTTATCCTCCCATGGAATTCGGCTGAAACGGGTCTATCATTTCGATGAACAGACGTCAACCGCTGTTTCTCCGCTGATGGGAAAGGACCAGAGATACGTGACCCGTGTTCCGGTTGCTCTCTGCCGCAGGGAAAATCAATATTTTTCCGATGCCGGTCTGCTAAAAAAGGATGTCTCCGAAACTGCCGTTTGCTCGTATGTGGTGTTTGCAAAGGATCAGGATCCCCGTGCAGCCTATTGCTGTCCTAACTGTGGAGATATCAATAGCGTTGCGCAGCTATTGGAACAGGGCTGCCGCAGCTGTCGGACGAGATTTATTTTGCCTGACCTTTATCCGAGAATCACCAACTTTTACACGATACGAAAGAAATCCTATAACCGCGCGAAGCTTTTTCCCTTCTTGCTGCTTGGAATTCTGGCTGCCCTTGTTTTCTTTTTTCTCGTTTCCTCCAAACAGGTTGAATCGGGGGCTCCCTATTATTTTACCATGATCGTCACAGCCTTTTGCGGCCTTGTCTTTGGCTGGCTGCTCTATGGAATCGGTATGCTCGTCCTGCTGATGATTGACGCTGTTTCCAGTGGCCCCAAACTTTCCGACTTCAACCAGACCAGAAAAAAGCTTCCGCTGTTTATGCAGCAATATGACCCATTTTTTTCAGTAGACTTTTTTGTCGGCAAGGTCAATAACCTGCTAAAAACCCTGGTTTTTACCGAGGATTATAAAAATTGCTCCATTTATGAAAAAAATGATGAAAACCCGTGCAGGGATATCCTGGATATCGAATACCAGGGAGTCATCCGGTTGAATCATGCCAGCAGTGACAGTCGGTTTGTTTGTGTTGATCTGGACTTATATGCCCGTACAACCTCTATTCAAAAAAACAAACTCAGGCAAAAGGATGAAATATTCCGGATGCAGCTTTGCCGCGCTGTTGGTGTACAGGATGACTATAATGTATCCTTCCATAATATAGAATGCCGTTTCTGCGGTGCAAGTTTTAACGCAGTCCGGGAGAGAAGCTGTCCCTATTGCCATAATCCGTATCTGCTGCGAAACTATGATTGGGTTGTTACGGATTTTGAAAGATGCTGACAGGTGCTGTCGGTTTTTGGCGAAAAAGAGAAACATTAATAAAACGAGACCAGAGAACAATACCCTGGCCTCGTTTTTTTTGCAGCCTTCTGACTGAACCCGGATGGCAGCATTTGATGGGAAAACTCGTTTTCTGCGCCGGTTGTCAGATACCGTATCTATTATTCGCTTTTTCAGGAATGTATGTACATTCTTGCCATGTCCTCATCAAAGTCCCCCTGAACCATGCAGAGGAATTCCCAGCCGTAGCGCTCGTAGAATTCTGTGTGGTCTGTGACAAGATATACAGGGGAGATTCCCTTGGAACGCAGGTCTTCTACAGCCAGATTCAAGAGCTTTCCGGCAATTCCCTGACAACGGAAGGACTCCTCTGTATAAACCGCGCAGATATTCGGTGAAAGATCCTTCCGGTTGTGGAAATCATTTTCGATCACACCTAAGCCGCCAACAATCTGATCGTCATTCAGACACAGATACCAGCCTAATTCTGTTTCATGATTCAGATAGGCGTCCATACATTCCAGATAGGCTTCTGACGGAACACCATATTTCTGATGAAACCATTCTGCGGCTTCCTGTTTCAGTTCCGGTTTTTCGCGGAGTGTTAGATAAATCAAAGACATATTATTCATCCTTTCTTTTATCTTTGGTTTTTAAAGATATTCAAAATTTCTTTTGCAGCGCGATGTGGTTAGTCAGTAAGCATTTTTTCCCGCTGAAACAGCTTTCCGACAACCCAGATCATGAAGATTGTCACAAGCAGATTGATTCCGCAGGTAATACCCACAGAGAGCAGATTGTGCTTTAATTCTATAATATCCTGCATGACACGCATGGTATTCCACGCCGGAATAAAATAGTTTCCAATTCCGAAATTATCAACAATATCTTTAAAATTGTCCGACATGGTCAGCATCCCGACGATCATCAGGATCATCATAAACAGCGGGGCAATGGTGGTGGCCTGTTTGACATCCTTTGCTACGGTAGATACAATCAGCAGCACACCTACCAGTGCGAAGATTCCGGTGATAGTAACTCCGAAAAGCAGAATATAATCCATAAAGCCCAGAGAAAAGCCCTCTCCGGCGCCAACAGATTTGATAACCTGAGGAATGGAAAGAGCCATTCCGATGAAGGCTGAAATACCACCCAGAATAGCAGTAATAAACAAACAAAGTGATTTGCCAAGTGCAAGGCTCCCACGCTTGACAGGGGTAATCAGCAGGGTGTTCATAAATCCCCGCTCCTTATCGCCGGCAATGGACTGTGCTGCCAGATTCATGCAGATCATGAAAACGGACATTAATACCATAATGGGGAAGATCATTCCTAAAAACGACTTGAAAGCTGCATTGACATCTCCCAGATCAAAGGACTGTTCTGTGGAGGCGTTGACAGTAAAGGCTCTTGGCTGGAACTCATTCAGGATCGCAGACGCCTGATTGAACATGGTAAAGGAAGAATTCTTTTCGGAATTGTACCACAATGAAATATCGTCCAGCTTTTCTCCGGTGTTTTGCTGTTTCATGGAAAAGTCCTTGGGAAACACAATCAACAGATTAGCCTTTTTGTTTTTCACCTTGTCCTTGATGGCATCAATCTCGTTTTCTTCAGCCTTTTGGTAGCCCAGCTTCTGAAAAGCTGATTCAAATGCTGCCGGGGCATGGACATAATACACATTGGCGTTTTCACCCTCTGCAGGCTTGCTGGAACTGCCCATCGCGCCCATCAGCATACCGTATCCGAAGACAATGATAAAGGGGATAACAAAAATCTGTATCAGAATAATCTTATCCTTGAGACAGGCCAGCAAATCCTTTTTGGCAACAATCCAGCTGTCACGAAAATTCATGCGGGTTCACCTCCTGTATGCGCCAGATAAACGTCGTAAAACGTATCCTCCAGGGATTTTTCCTTTGTAAAGGCCTGCAGACTGTCATTTGCCGCTATCTTGCCGTCAATGATCATCGCTGCCCGATCACAGATTTTTTCTACCAGGTCAAAAAGATGTGTTGAAATCAGAATACATTTTCCTTGTTTTTTTCTCTCAAGAATAAAATTTCTGACATCTCTGGTAGCAATGATATCCAGACCATTGGTCGGCTCATCGAAAATAATAAATTCCGGATCATGCAATACCGAAATAGCCAGGGAA
The DNA here is from genome assembly GCA_902772955.1 of uncultured Ruminococcus sp. Taxonomy (GTDB): domain Bacteria; phylum Bacillota; class Clostridia; order Oscillospirales; family Acutalibacteraceae; genus UBA1213. The sequence goes on along the minus strand of CACYCV010000305.1, from coordinate 4,872 downwards.
ACCTTTTGTTTCATGCCCTGAGAGAGTTTAGAAATTTTTGTGTCTGCAAAGGAATTGATATGAAAATTCTCAAACAATTCTTCCTTCCGCTTGACCGCCTGATCCTTTGGGACATGATACAGCTGGGCGAAAAAATCAAACATGGAATTGGCGGTGGATTTGAAATCCAGTTTCAGATCTGTCGTCAGAAACGCAATCATAGAACGAACCTTTTCCGGCTGACGAATAACACTGATATCATTAAACATAACATCGCCGCTGTCCGGCTTAAGCAGGGTGGCAAGAATTCGCATGGTGGTGGTTTTGCCTGCACCGTTTGGACCCAGCAAGCCGAAAACCTCCCCGGAATTAGATGTAAAGCTGATGCCGTTTACAGCAATTTTTTTCTTTTCACTGATCTCCAGAGCCTTTCGTTGTTTCTCACTGATCTGAAAAGTTTTGACCAGATTCTCTGCCTTCAATACAGACATGAAATACCTCCTTTTCAAGCAGAAAACGTTTTGGAATTCCGCTGTTTTCTCATTCTATTATACATAACATAAGGTCATTTGCCAATAGTAAAAACCAAAAAATAATTAAAATCATTAGCTTCTGAATGATTGAAAAAGTGGTAGGTTCTCCCTTGCAATCAATGACCAAATCCGATATAATAAGGATAAATAATGTCTCTGTCATCCTGTAAGCATCATTCAATCAGAATGACTGAATAGGGGAGGTAAGCAAATGTCAACTGTCTATGATTTTTCGGTTAAGGACCGATCCGGAAAAATGATTTCCCTCAGGGAATATGCAGGAAAAGTTCTTCTTATTGTCAATACTGCAACGGGATGTGGGTTTACGCCTCACTATGATCCTCTGGAGGCAATGTATCGCGATCTTCGGGAGCAGGGATTGGAAATTCTGGATTTCCCCTGCAATCAGTTTGCCAATCAGGCTCCCGGTTCAGAGAGCGAGATTCATGAATTCTGTACCCTGAAATTCGGAACAGAGTTTCCGCAGTTTGCCAAGGTAAATGTCAACGGTGAGGAAGCAGACCCGCTGTTTGTTTATCTTGCGAAGCAAAAGCCCTTTGAGAGCTTTGGCAAGGGAGTGAAAGCCTTTGCCCTGAAAAAATTTGCCAATGCCAATAATAAAGCCTTCGGAGAAAAAGCATATATCAAATGGAATTTTACAAAGTTTCTGGTAGACAGAACGGGTGTTGTGGTTTCTAGATTTGAACCCACTGCAGATATGAAAAAAGTACGGCTTGCCGTGGAAACATTACTGAAAGAAACCAGGTAAACGACATGAAAAAAGAAAAAAAGAAACATCAGAAACTCAGAAAATGGCTTCGCCGGCTGGTATCCCTGATATCCCTGCTGGGATTTCTGGCCTGTTCAGTTGCATTGCTCTACCCGGTTATCAGTGACCGCTGGAATCGCTACCGGGATATGCAGCTGATTGCAGATTATAATAAGGCAGTTGCCGAAACCAATGAGGATGATTATAATGACATCGTTAAAAAGGCAGAGGATTATAACAGCTATCTTCTTATGAGCAACCGGAATATCGTGACGGATGCTGCATACGATCCGGATGCTTACTATGAAACTCTGCTGAATATTACCGGCAACGGCATGATGTGTTATGTGGAGATTCCTAAAATTGATGTCACAGAACCGGTCTATCATTATTCCACAGATGTTTCTCTTGGAATTGGGGTCGGGCATATTCACGGCAGCTCCCTTCCCACGGGAGGCGAAAGCACCCACACCGTTCTTACGGGACATCGGGGACTTCCCAGCCAGAAATTTTTCTCTGATTTGGATAAGCTGAAACCAGGAGATCGATTTTATATCCATGTCATGGGTAAGACGCTCGCTTATCAGATCTTTGAAAGACGTATCATTGATCCGACAGATGTCAGCGGACTGATGATTGAGGACGGAAAAGATCTAGCCACGTTAGTAACCTGTGAGCCATACGGCGTCAACACCCATCGGCTAGTTGTGACAGGCCGCAGAATCCCGTTTGACGATTCTAATGTTGAAAATGGTCTTGTAACCACGGAAAAACACGAAACTATTATTGATCCTGCAGTGTGGGTATTTGTAGGATTTTTGCTTTTTGTACTGATCATGATCCTGTTTGTGGTCATCCGTAAGGTGACAGCATGGATCAAACGCAAAAAGCATCCTCCAGTTACTAAAGAACCAGAAACCGATTCTTCCGAAACGACAGGAGAAACGGATTCAGCAGGGAACCAGACAGAAGCCCTTTCTCCGGAGAACGAGGAAACGTCTCATGAATCTCCAGATTTCGATAGTTCCGAAAAACGTAACGTCTGACAGAGCCAAGGAATTTCATTATGAGATGTGTACGTTATTATTTACAGAAGCCTTTGCCTTTCAGAAGCGTTCTGCTGCTCAGAATGCAACAGCTCAGGGGCGTAGCCTTTGGTAAAACGATTTCCATGCCACAGGACAGACAGGAGCGGTTATCTCCGGGATAAGATACCATGATACAGCATCAGAAACAAGGATTCCTATTGAAAGAAAACGGAGCAGCATAGCACTATGATGTTGTTCCATTTTTTTCGCAGCTTTACCAATAAACCGGGGGGAATGATATGCGACTATTATACCTTAGACAGAGCGGAGTCGGGAACGGAACAGCTGCAAAGGTAATTAACTTTACAAGGATAGGTCGGGAAGAACTCTTCCTGGTACCGGAAGACAAACGACAGTCACCGGATAGCATTACAGAAATTCTATGTAATGCCCTTTTTGGATGGAAAAATGAAAACTGCAGAGAAACAAACGCTGTGAATCAACCGGAAAATCCAAAGAACACACAAGAAATAGAACTGAAATTCCAGTGTAAAGGAGAAACCTATACGATTTATCGCAGCCGGAATGAGACGACCCTGTCCCATCTTCAGGAATACCTGTCCGAACCGGAAATAATCGGCAAGGAAAACACCCGGATTCAGCAACTGCTGGGCATTGGGAGAATCGGTTTCCGGCAGCGCTTACTGATTCAGCAAAAAGCTTTCCATCAGTTTTTGTATGCCGGAACGAAAGAAAGGAAAACTATTCTCCGGCACCTTTCCGCGGAACATCCATCCTGGCATCTTCCCGAAGTGGATCAGTCAGACACTCTGACTTTCTCTGGGAGGGATCTTCTCTTACCGGATGATCAGGAGTCATGCCGTCGGATCCTGTCTTTGGAAAAACAGATCTGCCAGACGGAAAGTCAGCTTCAGGACAAGCTCCTGCAGTTCCGTCAAAAACAGCAGGAAATCCAGACAGTCCTGCTCCGAATCAGCGACTTAGAAAAGGAAAGAGAGGGCTATCATCATCCTGAGATTACCTCTCAGAAAATCGCGGGGAATCTGAAACGCTCCAAAGAGCTGCTGCAAAGTTTTCGGGAAGCGTTGAAGGCTATTCTGACATACCGAAAACTGCTGAAATGCTGCTTGGAAAAACAAGAAAAATATCGTTTGGCTAGAACAGGTTTTGAGAACCTACAGGAGCAATTGCAAAGAACGATGGAAGAACGATGGAGAGCACCGTTTGTTTCGTCTTCATCCGACACAGTATTACGGGATGATACATTCACGGAAAAGTCATCGGAACCTCCCTCGCGGGAACAGATTCACCAGGCAGGAGCAGAGGCAGAAGCCGCCTATGGTCGCATGAAAATGGCTGCCGCTGAATGTACCCGTGCCATTGCCCTCTGTGAACAGTACCGTGTCCGATGTTCGGAATTGGCATTGGATACACTGCGGAATAACATTCCTCCTGTGCAAGCCTATGAACTGCTGCTGAAAAAAGGGAAAAAGCTCCGCCTCAAGGTGGATGAGTCAGAGCTTTTTCTGAACCATTTACAGCGGCATTGCGCCCGGTGTGAAGAAATTGCTTTTCTTCTGCCGCAATTAACCGGACAAGCCGATCAATTGCACCGACAATCCGATGCCGTCCGACTGGCAATTTCCGAATTGCAGCAAAAGCGTCAGGAACTGACAAACCGTGTTGATATTCTGAAAAATAACCTTTCTGATCCGGCGGTCACCTGGATGAAATTCATGCTCCGGCATAAAAAGCCCGTCTATCAGCTGATTGCCTTTGCCAACCAGCGACTGAAAGCGCTGACTCATATCTTATTGGAGCTTGTGTATCGGAAAACAGAGAATCCGGAGGAGTTGGATCTGGCAGTTCTCTATGGTACAGACCGTTCTTTGCGCAAAATATCTCAATTGTCCCCCGTGGAATCCTTTGTCGTTTCCTTGTCATTGGCACTTGGCTTTTCCGACATGCTTCCTGTTACTGAAGAAGAGGAATATCCTGAAATGATTTTTCTGGATGTTTTTCTGGCTTCCACAAATGACGAAACTGTCCGGAATGTGTTAACAATTCTTCGTAAACTGAGTCTGACTCAGCACTGCTCAATCGGCATTCTTTCTCCGCCGGAGGAGCTTTACCGTAATTCGCTCCCTTGTATCCAATCTTAGGGAAGAAAAAAGCCGCAAAAGCAATTCCTGAGGAAAAGAAAGCTCTTCGTGAATACCGATTCTCACAAGAACATTGGTATTCTTTTTTGGTTGCTTAGAACCGGAGTATAACCATTAGTAAGGAATGAAAAGCAGCTCTTATCACCGCTTTTTTCATTTTTCATTTTATCATCAAAATACAAAAAAATTTCAGTAATCTATATATAATAATGATTTTTTCGTAATACTTTATGAAACTTTTATAGTGAATTGTAAATATTCATAAAAAGTGCTTGACTTCTTTATATAAACAAGATATAAGGGCATCTCTAAAAACCCCTGTACAAAAGAGTCGTGAAACGGTAAAATAGAGACATGAGAAATATGCAGTTAGGGTTCTT
>CACYCV010000304.1 GCA_902772955.1 uncultured Ruminococcus sp. | reverse complement strand
TCCTTATTAATTTCCCGCCCCGAAGGGGTGCAGGGGGCGACCGGAAAGCCCCCTGCGTACGCCGATAGAATTTGCTTCACTAAACAATAAAACCGGATGTGATATTCATTCGTCAAGTCGCCTGCGGTGGCACCCCTTCGGTTACAATCCTATTTTTATTTCCCGAATTCCATATTTCAAATTGCTGCCGCGTGCGGGCGCCAGCAGAAAGTGCCCTTGGGCTATGACCCAGCCTGACTGTTCGCTTCGCCAAACACCCACCCCGCATACAAAAATTGTCATGTCGTCCTGTCGGTACACGCGTCAGCTTCCGACAAAGAATCCACTGCCAACGATGTATAATACATGATGAAAAAATTAAATATGGGGTGGTTTGATTGAAGGTCAGTGAACTTGCCGCAAAATATTCCTGTCGTCATCTCCTTACGGACAAGGGTGCCAGAAAGCTGTTCTGTCAGTTAGCTGCCTTTGGATGCGGCTTTATCGCTTCCGGCGGCTCCATCTTCGGTACATACGCACCGTTCGGCGTTTCCGTCACGGCGGCTGTACCGTTTTCCGGCATTGTTTCTTCCTTGGTCGGTTCTCTGGTGGGCTACGTTGTTCTTGGAGGAGGTCTTCATCATTTCCGCTACATTGCTGCCATGCTGGCGGTTCTGGCCATTCGCTGGACACTGAACGACATCAGGCAATTAACCCGGTATTCCCTCTATGCGGCGGCAGTCTGCTTTGTGCCTTCACTGGCAACAGGACTGGCTTCCATGAGTGTCAGCGGCTTTACTCCGGAGGGAACCATGACGGCCGTTCTGGAATCCCTGCTGGGAGCGGCTGCCGCCTATTTTTTTTCGCGCACAGCAACCATTCTGAGAGGAACCAGGAGTCTGGGAATGCTTCTTCCCCAGGAAACCGCCTGCCTGGTACTCAGCGGCTGCATCGGACTGCTGGCGCTTTCACCAATCTCCCTGGGGACACTGTCCCTCGGGAGAATCGCCGCCATTCTCTGTATTTTGTTTGCTGCCCGCTACGGAGGAACCGCAGGCGGTACAATAGCGGGTATTGCAGCCGGAATCGTGCTGGGATTAGCATCGGAGGACTATTTTTTTCTGGGAAGTGCATACGCCTTCGGCGGACTGATGGCCGGATTATTCTGCCGGACCGGCCGCATTGCAGCTGCGGTGGCATTTCTGATCAGCAGCACCATTGTATCCCTGCAGTCCGGTGAGGTTTCATCGGTGCTGACGGTTTTCATGGAGGCTTCCGTGACCGGACTGATTTTTGTATTGCTGCCGAAAAGCACCGGCAGCTATCTTTCCGCTGTCTTTGCTCCCTCAGGAACCGATGCCCAGTGTGAGGGACTCCGGCGCTCCATGATTCTGCGGCTGGATTTTGCCTCCAAAGCCCTGTCGGATATTTCCTCCGATATTGAAGAAGTCGCGCAAAAGCTTTCGGAAATTGTCACGCCCACACTGGACAGTGTTTATCAGAAGGCGGTAGATGCCACCTGCTGTCGCTGCGGACTGCGGGTGTACTGCTGGGAGCATCGTGACGGCATTTCCATGGAGGCCCTGCAATCCGCCAACGACCGGCTTCTCCGGAACGGCAGTATCAATTCAGAGGACTTCCGTGAGGAATTCCGGCAAAAGTGCTGCCGCAGTACAGAAATGGCTTCGGCAATCAACCAATGCTACAAAAATTTTCTTGCCTCCGAAGCCGCTGCCAAGCGTATTGAATCGGTTCGCACCGTGGTTTCCGGACAATTCTGCGGACTGGGAGACATTCTCAGTGAAATGGCGGAGGAATATGAAAACTACGAGTTTTTTGACAACGATCTGTCCGACCGCATTTACATGAAATGCAAGGAGCTGGGACTGATGCCCTCTGATGTCAGCTGCAGAATAGACCACCTGGGCAGAATGACAGTTGAAGCGGAAATTCTGGAGGAGGACCGCAAAAAAATCAAGCGAAGCCTGTTGGTACGGGAGCTTTCCAGAGTGTGCGGCAGGCACTTTGACACACCGGGCATCACTGCCGCCATGGGACGATGCCGCATCACGCTGTGTGAACGTCCCGCCTTCGAGGTCGAAATCGCCTCCAGTCAGCACGTCTGCGGCAGCGGCGTACTGTGCGGCGATCATCTGAGACACTTCCGTGACGGATCCGGCAGAATGATTGCCGTGCTGAGTGACGGCATGGGAACCGGCGGCCGTGCAGCGGTGGACGGCGGTATGGCAGCCAGTATCATGACCAAGCTGCTGAAGGCCGGTCTTGGCTTTGATTCCTCTCTGAAGGCGGTCAATGCGGCTCTTTTGGTAAAATCCGAGGATGAATCTCTTGCGACACTGGATGTGGTAAGCGTTGATCTGTACACCGGACAAACCGATTTTATGAAAGCCGGCGCCGCCGTTTCTTTTCTCAGAAAAAAAGGAGAAATGTACCGCGTGGAAACCCCCTCTCTGCCGGTGGGGATCCTTCCTGAGGTAGAATTCACCTACACGGAAGATACCCTTCAGCCGGGGGACCTCATCGTAATGGTATCGGACGGGGCAATTGCCTGCGGAGAGGAATGGATTGAACACATCATCATGCAATGGGAAGAAAAAAGTATGCAGGCACTGGCAGATACGATCAACGATGAAGCCACTGCCAAAAGAAACGACGGCCACGATGATGACATCACTGTTATCGCCATGCGCATCAAATCCCGCTGACTCTCCGGTTTCCTGAGTGGGGCAGCTTTCAGCATGAAGAGTTTCGCACTCTGCCGTCCAGCATACGCAGGGGGGCTTTCTGATCGCCCCCTGCACCCCTTCTGGCGGGGGTGCCACCGCGGGCGGCTTGACGAATGAATATCACATCCAGCTTTCTTGTTTAGTGAAGTGAACACATCCGGCCTACGCAGGGGGCTTTCCGGGCGGGGGTGCCCCCGCGGGCGGCTTGACGAATGCACAGCACGTCCGGTTTTATCGTTTAGTGAAGCGAAGCATTCTTCCGGTCAAAACGCACCCGCTCCAAAGCGCTCCGTAAGGATGAACCTCTCCGTCACGGCTTACGCCGTGCCACCCCCTTGTCAGGAGAGGATTGCGAAGCGTCCTTGTTCTGCCGGTCACGCGCCCCAGGGAAATCAATTTTTAAAAATATACCCTTTTTTCTGTTACCTGAATCCGTGAAACTCAAATAGAATAAATAGCTGAAAGCAAGATAAACAGAGCTTTACAAGCAAAATGTATCATTCCTT
>CACYCV010000303.1 GCA_902772955.1 uncultured Ruminococcus sp. | reverse complement strand
TCCGCAAAAGTTTCGCCAGCCTTTTCAAAGGCTGCGGGGTCCATGGGGTGGAACCCCTGGTCGCTGTCCGCAGACAGCGAAATACCAAGGGGCTTGGGGGCGAAGCCACCAACTTAAAACCTGGATGTGAGGGGACACATCCGCCCACCAACTATATCAGGCAGGGAGGGAGACAGAATGAAAGAGTCCATGTCCTTCAGACGATTTATGATTTATATTTTGCTGTTGACAACCCTGTGCGGTGTGCTGTTGTTTTTTGTGCAGTCCAAGGGATACCGCCGGGGGATTGCGGGGATTCCGACGCCCCGTTTTTCCGATGCTGCCGGAACCTTTGAGGAAACCATTGACGGAACCCGTTTTGTCATGAGAAGCGTCAGCGGCTATGAAATAGAGGGATTAGTAGTACATACCAGAAATTATAATGACGGAAGCGCTTCCAATCAGCTCTCTCCCAAGGATCTGGGACTTGCCTGGGGTAAAATTGCGGAATACAATGACAGAGTGGACTTTCATTGGTCCCACGGGGATCGGTATCTGTATTTTTGGCAGCCCCAGGACAATCAGATTCCTAACGGCGACCGCTGGTATGATATGCAGTACCAATGCTCCAACAATCATGTGATTCCTGCCAACGACAGGGTCAGGAAACAAATCGGTCTGATTACCACGGGAGATCATGTCCGTCTCAAAGGGTATCTGGTATATATCAAGGGCTATAAGGACGGGAAGCTGGTGATGACCTGGGATTCCAGCACAACCCTTTATGACAGCGGCAACCATTCCTGTGAGGTCTTTTACGTTACGGATGTGGAATTTATCCTATGAGCGGGTGACCCCGCTGGACGTGTTCGCTTCGCTGAAATCCAACTTTTTTGCAAAGGAAAAGCAAGGGCTTCACTAAACGATAAAACAGGATATGAAATGAATTTGTCAAGTTGCCCGCGGGGGCCCCCGCCCGAAGGGGTGCAGGGGGCGATCGGAAAGCCCCTGCGTATGCCTGCTGTGTTCACTTTGCTGCAATCCAATGCTTTGTATCATGGGAAAGTAAAATCTTCACTAATATTATGATTTCATTGCTTCCTCCTGTATCCCCAAACGCCCGGAAACGAGAAAAGTGTCGTTTCCGGGCGCTTTTTGATGGATTCTATGATGGCACAAAGAAATGAATCATGTTTTTTGCTGTTTTCCGGCAGCGTTCCTACCGCGGGTGATATTTTTCAGTAACAGGGCTCATTCCAGGTTGCCTGTATGGAACATAATGGCAGTGAGAGCCGCCAGCGGGGCGGTTTCTGCCCGGAGAATCCGTTTGCCCAGTGTGGCAATCTGAGCACCGGCAGTCCGGAGCAGCCGAACCTCACTTTCTTCATAGCCGCCCTCCGGGCCGGTAAAGACGGCAATGGTTTCGGGACGGCTTTCCAGAACGGTTCTCAGAGGGGCGCCGCCGCCTTCATAAAACAGAATGCCTCTGTCAAAATCCGGAAGCTGACGGGAAGCGGTTTTCAGGTCGATGAAGGCTTCTACCGACGGAACCAGACCTCTCTGGGACTGCATGGCGGCCTGTTCGGCAATCTTGCGGTAACGCTGACATTTCTTTTCGGCGGTTTTGATGTCAGGACGGGAGATGCACCGGTCGGTGACCACGGGAACGATCCGGTGAACTCCCAATTCAACGGCTTTCTGGATGACGTGCTCCATTTTATCACCTTTTGTGACGGAAGCGTATAGTGTTACTCTGACGCTTGGTTCATGGTGACACTCTTCTTCGGAGACGATACTCACCAGAACACCTTCTTCTGTAATGCGTTCGATACGGCAGAAATGCTCTACCTGATGACTGTCACAGAGCGTCAGGGATTCGCCCACAGACATCCGCAGCGAGCGGGCAATATGACGGGCATCTTCGCCGGTAATCAGATGCAATTCCTGCAGGGGATCAGCAAAAAACCAGTTCATGGAAATTCACACTCCGTTTTTTTCCGCTGGATGCGGGTTGGCCCAGGGAAATCAATTTTTAAAATTTTACCTTTTTTCTGTTGATCTTTAATCCCAAAACATAAGTTTTTTTGGAAAGTGGTCCGGGGAAGGAAGTTGATTTTCGTTAGTTTTTATGGACAGAGACGGCCGCTGCAGGAGGGACAGCTCCGGTTTCTTCTGTCTGGAGGGACAGACGTTTTTGCCTGCGGAGAATCCTCTTTCGCAGCCGCTGCAGACGAAAACGATTATACCGCTGTATGATGACAAAGGGAAAATTTCCGATCAGTATCGGAATGGCAAGACAAAAGCCCAGCTCCGGTCTGTTCAGGATCAGCAGGACCGGTGCCAGCAGACAGTTCATGGAATGGTTCCATTCTCCCCGGCAGGTTTCGATGATGAACCGGTCAATGTATTCCAGGGAAACTCCCTCCAGATGCTCTTTCGAAAATCCGTTTTTTCCGTTGTGCCTGGGAAGGTAATCCTTCCATCGGTTAATTCTGAGCATTTCCGCATACAACCGCCCTTCCCTTTCCCAGGAACGAGGATGATAGATTTTTCTCCGGGGAGAAAAAGCGGCGGGATTTTTATAGACACAAAGCAAAAAGGTTACCGTGTGCCAGGCAGTGCCCAGAAGGATATTGAGGATCAGAGCGTTCCAGAATGGTTGCTGACGCAGCATCGGATTTCCCTCCTTCGGCGGTCCGGATGAACAAACAAAGGCTTCTTTTTGGAAAAACTGGCACTTCCGTGATGTTCACCCGTATCCGGCGGGAACGTCCTGCTCCGACAGTAAATCAGAGAAAAAATTTCGGTCTGTCAGCTTTTTTCTGGTGACTAACAGACAGTTATTCCGGTTCGGTTCTACAGAACCCTATTATAGCTTTTTTTGCCCCTCAAAGGGTGAATAAATTATGAACAAACCACTCCTGAGCCGGGCGGGGGTGCCCCCACGGGAAACTTGACGAATGTATGGACACATCCGGTTTTATCGTTTAGTGAAGCGAACACGTCCGGTGTACGCAGGGGGATTTCTTGTCGCCCCCTGCACCCCTTCGGATGGAAAATCAATGAGGAAAGCGCCTGCCCAAGTATTTTCACAGCAGCTTACGCTGCTGTGAAGGGTGCAAAATAAGTTGGTGGCTTCGCCCCCAAGCCCCTTTGGCGTTTCGCACTCTGCGGAGTGCGCCCAGGGACTCTGTCCCTGGACTCTGCAGCCTTTGAAAAGGCTGGCGAAACTTTTGTGTTTGCAAAGCGTTTTTCCGGGCGGGGGTGCCTCCACGGGAAACTTGACGAATGTATGGACACATCCGGTTTTATCGTTTAGTGAAGCACCTTACTCTCCCATGAGACAAAGTATGGGATAATAGCGAAGCGAACACGTCCCGCGCGGTCATACCCCAAGGGCACTTCCTGCGGGCGTCCGCCACTCCTAAGCCTCCTTGGTATTTCGCTGCCTGCGGACAGCGACCAGGAGTTTCGCCTGTCGGCTTGGTCGGTGCTTCTCAGACGAAAACAAACCTTGCAAAGTGTTCTTCCGGTTATTTCACCATCATTCAGACATCGGGTGCAGGGACTGTGTCCCTGCCGAGGGTTCCAAGGGGCGAGAAGCCCCTTGGCGGGGTTTGGGGCAAAGCCCCAAGATTGTCCGGACAAAATGGATTTCTGTGGCTGCAAATGGATGGATGTTGATATTCCTGTGGGGGAATGATACAATAGGAGTGTTCAGAATGAAATGAAGAAAGGGAGTTGCACTATGAATGAATCATCAGTTTCCTCTGCTGTGACGGAGGATTTGTTTGCAGGAAAGGAAAAGGAGCTGGTACACCTGCTCATGGAAATGCAGATGAAGGCGGCAACCGCCGAAAGTCTGACGGGCGGAATGGTTTCTGCCAGAATTACCGGCGTTCCGGGAGCCTCGGGTGTGTTTGAATGCGGCATCTGTTCTTATTCCAACCGCATCAAGGAGGAAATACTGGGAGTGAGTCCTCAGACACTGGAGGTCTATACAGAATATAGTGCCGCCTGCGCTAAGGAAATGGCACAGGGAGTCCGGGAGTTGTCGGGCGCCGACCTCGGAATCGCCACAACCGGAATTGCCGGACCCGGCGGCGGTACGGAGGAAAAACCTGTTGGTACAGTATATGTTGGAATCAGCACCAAAAATGATACAAAAGCCTATGAGCTGCATTTAGGAGAAGACAATTCCCGTGAACGTAATCGGGAGCTGTCGGCATCCTTCGCAATCATCTATGCCCTGGCTGAGCTGCAGGCAATCAAAGCCTCGTGACGATCGATAACAGACGAAAAAAATAAAATTAATAATTTTATCGTAAAAATCCGGACAAAACTATTGATTATGCAAAAACTATATGTTAAAATGTGTAATGAATAATCATGCTATTAAAGCATCTGCGTTCAAAAAGCAGAGAAATGGACAATTCCGGATTGGAGATGATTGAACAATGGCAAGAAGTGCGGGCATCCTGATGCCCATTACGGCACTGCCGTCGCCCTATGGTATCGGTACTATGGGAAAAGCGGCGTATGACTTCGTTGACTTTCTGAAGGCATCGGGTCAGCAATACTGGCAGCTTCTGCCGGTAGGTCCCACCAGCTATGGCGATTCCCCTTATCAGTCCTTTTCGACCTATGCGGGCAATCCCTATCTGATCGACCTGGATATGCTTTGCGATGAGGATCTTCTGGACAAGGAAGAACTCAGAAGCATCGACTGGGGTACCAACGATCAGTATGTAGATTATGAAAAAGTCTACAATGAGCGTTTCAAAGTACTGCGGAAGGCTTACGAAAACTTCAAAACCAAGGACCAGCAGGCATACTGGGACTTTATGCGGGATGAGGATCGTTGGCTGACAGACTATGCGCTCTATATGGCGGTCAAAAAGCTGTTTGATGATAAGGCATGGCCTGATTGGCCCGATCACCTGATCAAATACAGAAACCCTGATACCATCAGACATTATCTGAACTACCTCTATGAGGACGTCATGTTCTGGAAGTTTGTACAGTTCCTGTTCTACAAGCAGTGGAAAGAGCTGAAGGAATATGCAAATGACAACGGCGTCAAGCTGTTTGGCGATATGCCTATCTATGTGGCAATGGACAGCGCGGACACATGGGCCAATCCCGATGTGTTCTGGCTGGATGATGAGAGAAAGCCCGTCTGCGTGGCAGGCTGCCCGCCGGATTATTTCTCCGAGACCGGTCAGCTCTGGGGCAACCCGCTGTATGACTGGATCTATCTGGAGGAGACAGGCTTTGACTGGTGGATCAGACGTGTAGAGGGCGCTGCAAAAATGTTCGATGTGACCAGAATCGATCACTTCAGAGCATTCGATCAGTTCTATGCCATTCCCTACGGAGCAGAGACTGCTGTTGACGGTGAGTGGATCGACGGTCCCAACATGAAGTTCTTCAATAAGATGAAGGAGCGTCTGGGAGATGTTCCGATTATTGCTGAGGATCTTGGTCACATGACACCCGGTGTCAAAAAGCTGCTGAAGGAGTCCGGCTATCCGGGCATGAAGATTCTGGAGTTTGCCTTTGATTCCCGCTCCAACAGTGATTATCTGCCGCATAACTATACCAGCAACAGTGTCTGCTATACCGGCACACACGATAACGATACGATCATGGGCTGGCTCAAAACCATCAAGAAAAGAGATTTTGAATTTGCCAAGGAGTATTGCGGCCTGAATAAGACAGAGGGCTATAACTGGGGCTTCATTCGCACCGCTTATGCGAGTGTCAGTGATTATGCGATTGTTCAGATGCAGGATATCCTTGCCCTCGGCTCCGAAGCAAGAATGAACGAACCGTCTACCCTGGGCGGCAACTGGACATGGAGAATGAAAGAAGGGGCAGCAACTACCGCTATTGCAAAGAGACTTTATAACCTGGCGAAAATTTACAGAAGGCTGGAGGATGACAAAAAGATGAAGAAAAATGCCATTATCGACAACCTGGTGCTTACCGCAAAGAACGAATACTGCAAGGAGCTCAACGAGCTTTCTCCCGCAGAGCTGCACGAAGCACTTGGCAAAGCAATGATGGGCGCCATTTCAGAAAAATGGGCAGAGAGCAAAAAGAACCATGCAGAACACCGCCGCGCATATTATCTGTCGGCTGAGTTCCTGATGGGCCGCATGATGTACAACAACCTGTATGCAATGGGTGTTCTGGATCACACCAAGAAGCTCCTGGCTGAAAAAGGCATTGACATCAATGTATTTGAAGAAATTGATGACGCAGCACTGGGCAACGGCGGACTTGGCCGTCTGGCAGCCTGCTTCCTCGATTCTGCCGCTACCCATGATGTTCCGCTGGATGGCTATGGCATCCGCTATAAGTACGGCCTGTTCAAGCAGGAAATCAGAGATGGCTTCCAGGTAGAGGTTGCTGACGACTGGCAGCGTTTCGGTGATCCCTGGTGCATCAGAAGAAACGAGGATACCGTTATCGTAGAGTTTGCCGATCAGAAAGTCAAGGCTGTTCCCTATGATATGGCTGTCATCGGTACCGGAACCGACAACATCAATACCCTTCGTCTGTGGGAAGCAGAGGCAGTCAATGACTTCAACTTCCTGGAATTCAACAACAGCCAGTATGACGCTGCTGTCAAGGAAAAGAACGATGCGGAGAATATCTCCAAGGTTCTGTACCCCAATGACAACAGCCACGACGGTAAGGTACTCAGACTGAAGCAGCAGTACTTCTTCTCTTCCGCTTCTCTGCAGGATATCCTCAAGAGATATAAGCAGAGACACGGCACTGAATTCAAATATTTCGCTGACGAAACCGCCATTCAGCTGAACGATACTCATCCCACCATTTCCATTCCTGAGCTGGTGAGACTTCTTACCAAGGAAGGCTGCGACTTTGACTGGGCACTGGATGTTGCCCGCAGAACCTTCGCCTACACCAACCACACCGTTATGCAGGAGGCTCTGGAGAAGTGGGGCATCGACCTGATGAAGGGCATTCTGCCGGAGGTTTATGAAATCATTGTCAAGATCAATGATCGTCTCGTCAATGAACTGAAGGCAAAGGGTTATGATCAGCCCATCGGCAAGGTCAAGAAGGGTGAGACTCCCAAGACCAAGATGGACAACATGGTCATCATCGACGGCCAGCGTGTACACATGGCTCGTATGGCAACCTATTGCTCCAGCTATGTCAACGGTGTTGCAGCCATTCATACCCAGATTCTGAAGGACGATACCCTCAAGGAGTGGTATGAGCTGTATCCGGAGCGTTTCCAGAACAAGACAAACGGCGTGACCCAGCGCCGCTGGCTGGCTCTGTGTAATCCGGAGCTTTCTGAGTTCATCACCGATCTGATCGGCAAGAAGTGGATCAGAAATCTGGATGACCTGAAGAGACTGGAAGCCAAGATTACGGATGAAAACGTTGACAAGTTTAACGGCATCAAATATCAGAAGAAGAAAGAACTCTCCGAGTTCATTCAGAAGCATGACGGCGTATATATCAATCCTGACTTCATGTTTGATATTCAGGTTAAGCGTCTGCATGAGTATAAGAGACAGCTGATGAACGCCTTCTCCATCATGGCAATTTATTTCCGCCTGAAGGAAGGCAAGCTGCCCAACTTTACCCCGACTGCCTTCATCTTCGGCGCAAAGGCTGCTCCCGGCTATGCAAGAGCAAAGGCCGTTATCAAGTACATTAACGAGATTGCCAACCTCATCAACAATGATCCTGAGGTCAACAACAAGATGAAGGTCGTCTTCGTTTCCAACTACAATGTATCCTATGCCGAAAAGATCATTCCCGCTGCAGATATTCACGAGCAGATTTCCACCGCAGGCACAGAGGCTTCCGGTACCAGCAACATGAAGTTCATGATCAACGGTGCTGTTACCATTGGTACCTGGGACGGTGCTAACATCGAGATTGCTCAGCAGGCAGGCATTGAGAACGAGTATATCTTCGGTGCGAGAGTTGAAGAGATCAATGAGATCAAGGACACCTATGATCCCAAGAAGATCTATGAAGCCAATCCCGAGCTGCAGAAGGTTATCGACACTCTTATTGATGGCCGCTTCAACGACGGTGGAAAGACCGGCGAGGGTTCCTTCAAGGAGCTGCATGATTCTCTGCTGGAGGGTGCAAGCTGGCATCAGGCTGACCATTACTATATCCTCAGAGATCTGCCCGAATACATCGAGACAAAGATTCAGGTTAACAACGATTACAAAGACAGAAGAGCCTTTGCAAGAAAGTGCCTGATGAACACCGCCAACTCCGGCCAGTTCTCTTCTGACCGTACCATTCTCCAGTATGCTACCGAGCTCTGGAAGGTAAAATAATTTCCGGTCCTGTGATGTCGGGATTGCGTGTTGGCAATCCGGTTGACAGCGGAAAACATTCATGACAACAATCAGCAGGCGCTTTCTCTGTTCAGGAGAAGGCGCCTTCGCTGTTTACTGTTACCTGAATCCGTGAAACTCAAATAGAATAAATAGCTGAAAGCAAGATAAACAGAGCTTTACAAGCAAAATGTATCATTCCTT
>CACYCV010000302.1 GCA_902772955.1 uncultured Ruminococcus sp. | reverse complement strand
GTCTCTCCGCATTGCCATCCGATGAACGTCGTGCCTTCGATCGGTGTGAACAGATCGGTAAAAACGGGAAGTGTGATCTGCTCACCGAGCTTTTTAGCCGACTTGCTCTTGCTTCCGGCATAGGTATAAGAGATCTGCGCGATCGTGCTTTTGTCGACAATCTCTACATCCAGTGCAAATCCCGGATAAGTAGAGCTGGAGTCTGAAGTGAACTTTACCTTCAGTACATTTAAGGATGTATACATTTCATCCAACGTAAAGGTTTCGCTGTACTTTTCGGCTCCAAGCGAAACGCTTGTGTCTCCGTCAAAGAGATAGAGGTAGTCATAGCCGGTTTCTGTGTTGCCGGTGCCGCTGATTTTCAGAACACAGCCCTCGGGAGCCGTGATCAGCAGCGTACCGTCGCAGTAGTTGGTATAATTCTGTCCTGAGCCGCCGTTGTCATAGATCTTGAACGAAAAACCGACCTGCTTGTCCGAAAGGTCAAGCGTGTCCGAGCCGCTCGCGGGCATATTGACGGAATACACGTCGCCGTCCTGCTGCAATTCCGCCGCAAAAGACGTGATCGGCATCGATGATACCAACAGGAGCACTGTCAGCAGCACTGCAATCAATTTTTTGAATGTCTTTTTGCTCATATCGCACCTCCGAATAATAATAGATTGGGTTGATTTATATCAAAAAGCCGGGATCGTCACTCTCCGACTTTGGTTCCTGTTTTTTTCTTCTGTGTCAACTCATTCAGATCTTTGACCTGCTTCTTATAGACTGTATTCATACTGCGCGTCACGCAGATTGGCGCGAATGACAATTACAATATCTTCAAGTGCTTTTTCCTGCTCAAAGCGAACACGCATCATCGTTATGCGGCAAGTCCTCACATCTCTTTTTTAAGGGGTACGCACACGCCGCGCATGATGTTCTCTGATCTTGTAGATGTCAACTTCATGCCGAAAGAAATTCATTATGTAATTATTTATAAAATTATTGTACAAAATCACCAAACTTTTATCAATAGTTTTGGAACAAGCGGTCTAATATAAGGTACAAGTGGTTCTCCCATTTACATTAGCCGAAAAAAGCCGTCCTTCGCAGATTAACCGCTGCTGCCTGCATTAAGCATAGTATCATAAAAGGCTGCGGAGTCCAAGGGGCAAATCCCCTGGTGGGAGGTTCGAAGGTGAAGACCTCTGACTTCTCAGGAGTTTTACCTGTTCTTGACAAAGGACAGGCTCTTAAAACTACTCCATTTTATTGAATAATAGTATTAAACCAGCAGCAAAGAAATACGTCCTGTGCTGTCACGTACCCGCGCGATAGACCAAGAAAATCATTTTTTTAAAATATACCCTTTTTCTGTTGCTCTTTAATAGAAAAAACACAAGTTTTTTTGGAAAGGGGGTTCCCCTGCAGGGTTTGGGACAGAGTCCCAATATTCCGGAAAAGAAAGTTGATTTCCGTGGCGATAGACACTATACGCTTGATTTTTGAGGAGAAATGATAGTATAATGGGGATATCATCCAGAGGGGAGGAAAGAAAATGAAGAACCAACAGAATGACGGCTTTTATCATGATTATCATGAATCAGAGAGCAATTCTTCTTCCGGAACCGGATACAGGGACGCAAGAGCAGAAATGGACGCCATGCTGCTTGCTTATCGGAAGGCCAATCACATAAAGGGGCGCCCATCAGATGAAGAGAAACCGATGAAACGGTTCATTGTCAACCAGAAAACGAAGGAGCAATCGGAAGAGTTCCTGGGCAGCTTTTCACCTGACGAAAATGTTCCATCACCGGCGCTATTTCATGATTGTTCTTCGGAACAGACACCGTTTTTCGGCGAGAGGGAACAGACGGCTGTCCCAAGCACAGAGTATTCCCGTTATGACGCTTCCAACGCCCGGAATTCTGCCAAAAACTATGCGTATCAGCGAGATGCCCGTTCCGAAATGGACG
The DNA here is from genome assembly GCA_902772955.1 of uncultured Ruminococcus sp. Taxonomy (GTDB): domain Bacteria; phylum Bacillota; class Clostridia; order Oscillospirales; family Acutalibacteraceae; genus UBA1213. The sequence continues at coordinate 8,526 of CACYCV010000302.1, read as the reverse complement.
ACATGATAAAAAATTATCAGATGCAGAACTCCCACCCCAAAAGCAGTTTCCATCACTCTTATTCTCTTGCCGATTCCGCAATGGCTCGTGGACGCTATCAGGCGGAATATGTCAATTCCGTGTTTCCTATGCCTGATTCTGAGGCAAATGCCCTCAATGACCGCGAGCTGTTTCAGCAAAGGTACCCCACTGCCCGGACTGCTGCTGTGGGGGACGCACTGGGAAGGGCACTGCTCATTATTTTTATCGGTGCAGCCTTCTTTCTGCCCATGCTGTTCAGCTGCATCGGAGATCTTAAAGAGGCACAGCAATCCCAACAGGAATTAAACGGCTATGTGCCGGTTCAGGGAGTGATTACCGGTTTCAGCAACGGTCAGTTCACTCTCCAGGGGGTCCGTTATACCGTATATTTTGATTACACTTATGAGGAAACTGCTCTGAATCGTTGGTCCTTCGTGTATGACAGCCAGATCGGACAGCTAAGAATTGATAAAAACAGTGCCGTGGGGCAAACCGTAAAGGTCTATGTTGACCCGTCCAGACCCCAAAATGCTGAGCTGGCTCCCAAGCCCTTTCCGTCATCGCTTCAATACCTGCTGATGACGCTGGGAATTATCATTATGCTGCCAGGATTGGTATTTATGATTCGTTGTCACAAAGGAAAGTATCTTGTCTATCATTCCAATGGAATCAAGCATTTCAAGAAAATCAGCAAATTTCATTGAACTGTTCTGATAGTATCCCGGGAGAGAATACCATTTTAATACAACCGGCTGGAATTGAGCGTTCCTGTCTGGTTGTTTTTTTGCAATGCTGCGCTTCACACCTTGCGAGAGGCGTGCGCAGAGGGCTTTCCGGGCTGGGACGCCCCAGCGGACAATGTGACGAATACGTTTTATATCCGGTTTTGTTGTTTTGTGAAGTCCTTGCTTTCCTATAATACAAAGTGCTGGATGTCAGCGAAGCGCACACGTCCCGCTGGGTCACCCGCACGGGGTCACCCGCACTCCGCCGAGAATTGTCGAAATACTTGACTATTTGTCGGAAATAATGTAAACTGTCCATATATGGCTTTTTGAAATAGGATGGGAGTGGTGCGAAACTCCCTTGTTGATAGGAGCGTGAAAAAAATGATTAATGTCTTGGAACTGATGGAAAACAGTGCCCTTCAATATCCGGATAAAATCGCTGTCCAGGAGGGAGATCGTTCCGTAACCTATCGAGAGCTTCTTTGTCTCAGTCAGCAAACCGGTACAGCCCTGATCCGTCAGGGGGCCGTCAGACAGCCAGTGGGCGTTTATATGGAAAAAGGAATCTTTGCTTTATGTGCCTTTTTTGGGGCTGTGTATGCCGGAAATACCTATTGTATGCTCAATGTAGAGCTGCCCGATCATCGACTGCTGCAGGTGCAGTCGGTTCTAAAGGCTCGTTTCATTATTACCACACAGGAGCTGACAGAAAAAGCAGAAGCAATCTTTCCGGATGCCGCGGTGCTGATGATTGAGGACCTCATGCAGTCGGATAGGGAGGAGTCCCTGCTGCTGCAGGTTCGTCAGCGGCATATTGATACGGATCCCTTGTATGTCAACTTTACTTCCGGTTCTACAGGCGTTCCCAAAGGAATTGCGGTGGCCCATCGCAGTGTGCTGGACTTTATCAGCTGTTTTACGAAAATTTTTGGAATCGGTAAAGAGGATATTATCGCCAATCAGGCACCCTTTGATTTCGATGTGTCAGTCAAGGACATTTATTCCGCAATGGCGGTGGGTGCGGTTCTGGTCATTGTTCCCCGAGCCCTGTTTTCTGCTCCGGTTCCTTTGCTGGATTATCTCTGTGACCATAGGGTGACTACCATGATCTGGGCGGTTTCGGCTCTGTGCCTGATCAGTACCTTTCATGGATTGGATTATAAAACGCCGGAAACCGTCAACAAGATTCTGTTCAGCGGAGAGGTCATGCCCTACAAGCATCTTTGCCAGTGGCAGAAGCACCTTCCGGACGCGATGTATGTCAATCTGTACGGCCCCACGGAAATTACCTGTAACTGTACTTACCACGTTCTGCAAAAGGACAGGGACTATTCCCAAGGGATTCCCATCGGGCATCCCTTCCCCAATGAGGATGTCTTTTTGTTGGACGATCAGCATCATCCTGTTACAGCAGCGGATCAGGTGGGCATGATTACCGTCCGTGGAACTGCCCTGGCACTGGGGTATTATGGCTGTCCGGAAAAGACTGCCGAAAGCTTTATTCAGAATCCTCTGCAGTCTTTTTATCCGGAAACTGTCTACCTGACGGGAGATCTTGGCCGCTGGAACCAAGAGGGAGAGCTGGTGTATTGCGGCAGAGCCGATCATCAGATCAAATACCTGGGACATCGGGTGGAGCTGGAGGAAATTGAGCGTGCCATGAATGCCGTTGACGGTGTCCAACGCTGTATCTGCGTTTTTGACGAAAAGAGGCAGCGACTGAAGGGCTATTATGTCGGCACCATAGAAAAAGAGGACCTGCATCGTTCCCTGAGAGAATCCCTGCCGGCCTTTATGATTCCGGGATTTTTGCAGCCCGTGGAGACTTTTGTTCTGAACAAGAATGGAAAGATCGACCGGAAAAAAACCATTGAACAGATCGGGGGTTGAAACATTGACAGACGAGCTAAAGCAGCTTTTGGAAAACAATGACAGAGCTTTTTATGTGTTTGACTCCAAAGTCCTGGCGGAAAGGATTGCTTTTCTGAAAAAGAGCTTGCCGGAGGGAACTGCCCTGTGCTATGCGGTCAAAGCGAATCCTTTTGTAACAGGTGAAATCGGCGAGGAAGTCGAACGTCTGGAAATCTGTTCTCCCGGCGAAGAAGAAATATGCCGTTCGCTGGGAATCGACAGCCGTAGGATGGTCATTTCCGGCGTTTATAAAACACCCTCCGTTTTGCGGCGGCTGGCAGCAGATGAAAGCTTTCAGGGTATCATTACCATCGAATCCGTACTCCAGTATCAACAGCTTTGTACCGATGCACAGGGTCGTCAACATCCGCTGCGCCTGCTGTTGAGGCTTACCAACGGCAGCCAGTTCGGACTGGATGAGCAGGATCTGGATCAGATTGTACAGCAACGTGAGCAGTTTCCCTTTCTGGAGCTGGCGGGAGTGCAGTTTTTTTCCGGTACTCAAAAAAACTCCGTTAAAAAATTTGCCCGTGAGCTGACCTATCTGGATCAATACCTGCTGAGCCTCCGGGAAAGATTTGGCTATCAGGCAGCCGAGCTGGAATACGGAACCGGCTTTCCTGTGTCATATTTCGTTGGGGAAGAGCTGGATGAAACAACCCTTCTGCGGGAATTCTCCGCTTTGCTCAAAGAATTGAAGTGCGGCTCCAGAATAATACTGGAGCTGGGACGCAGTATGGTAGCTTCCTGTGGAAAGTATTATACCCATATCGTGGATATCAAAGTCAATAAGGGACAGCATTATGCCCTGACTGACGGCGGCCTGCACCATATTACCTACTTCGGACAGTTCATGGCCATGAAGCAGCCTTATCTTTCCGTGGTAGGGAAGACAGACGTGCTTGCGGATAAGGACTTTACGATCTGCGGTGCCTTGTGTACCATGAATGATATCCTGGTCAAACAGGTGCATCTGCCGGAAATCCGGGTCGGAGATGTTCTCTGCTTTGAAAGAGCAGGCGCCTATTGCATGACAGAAGGCATTTCTCTGCTGCTGAGCAGGGATTTGCCGGCCATTTATCTTCGTGGTCAGGACGGAGCGCTGTACAGACTGCGTTCTCCGTTTGAAACCTATATCATTAATCAACCAAAATATGAAAGGATGTTTTAACATGGAAAGACTGATTGAAATTCTGAAGGATATCCACCCGGACGTGGATTACACCTCCTGCACCGATCTGATTGACGGGCATTATCTGACTTCTCTTGATATCATTTCCCTGATTGCCGAGCTGGAGGAGGAATATGATATTACTGTTCCGGCCATTGAGATTGTTCCCGCCAATTTTAACTCAGCTGACGCAATGATGAAAATGATTGAGCGCCTGCAGGAGGAAGTCTGATAGATGGATCTGTCGTTTCTCCTGGCCGGATCCGGCAAAAGCATGACATCCTTTTTTTCTCTTTCGTTTTTGATCCTGTTTTTGCCGGCCTGTATCATACTTTATTCCGTTGTGCCAAAAGCGTGGAAAAAATACATTCTGCTGTTGTCAAGCCTTGCCTTTTACTGGTTGATCAGCGGTGTGCTGGTTGTCTTCCTGTTGTTGACAACTACCTCCATTTTCCTGCTGGGACTCTGGTTGGATAAACAGCAGACCCGCATGAAAGAAAAACTCAAAGCCCTTCCCAAGGAAGAACGCAAGGCTGCCAAGCCCAGGTACATCCGGCGGCAAAGAGGTGTCGTTTTGCTGTGTGTCTTGCTGCAGATCGGTTTTTTGTTGGTGGTAAAATACACCGGTTTCCTGCTGAAAAATTTCAATGCTCTGTTCTCCGTCTGCGGCAGCTCCTTCCGGTTCAGTATTCCGCGCTTTTTAATGCCTCTTGGTATTTCCTTCTTTTCGCTGCAGGCAGTTTCCTATGTGGTGGATGTCTATCACGGACTGATCAAGGCGGACAGAAATTTTTTTCGCATGGCGCTGTTTATGAGCTTTTTCCCTCAGATCGTGGAGGGTCCTATCTGTCGCTATTCTCAGACGGCTGAACAGCTCTGGAAGGCGGCACCGATTCAGTATCAGAATCTGACCTATGGACTGCAGCGGATTCTCTATGGTATGCTGAAAAAAATGGTCATCGCCGACCGGTTGAATCCCATGATCGAGGCGATCTTTGACAATGCAAACACCTTCGACGGCGGTGTGATTGCCTTCGGAGCCGTATGCTATACCATCCAGCTTTATATGGACTTTTCCGGTTCCATGGATGCGGTGGCAGGCGTTGCCCAGATTTTTGGCGTAACCATGCCGGAAAACTTTCAGCGTCCCTTTTTCTCCCGCAGCATCTCTGAATTCTGGAAACGCTGGCACATCTCCCTTGGCGCCTGGTTCCGGGACTATATTTTTTATCCCATTACCACTGCCAAACGGATGAAGAATCTGACCTCCTCGGCCCGCAAGAAACTGGGCAATCACTTTGGCCCACTGGTAGCGGGCAGTATCGCTTTATTCTGCGTCTGGTTCTGCAACGGTCTATGGCACGGCGCTGCCTGGAGCTTCATTTTCTTTGGAATGTACCATTTTGTCTTGATTCTTACAGGCAATATGATTACTCCCGCTTCCAAGCGCGTCCTTGCCAAGCTCCATATCAAAAGCGAAAGCTTCGGCTATCGGGTTTTTCAGATGATTCGCACAACACTGCTGGTCATTATCGGAGAGCTATTCTTTCGTGCCCAGGGAATCAAGGCCGGTTTTTCACTTTTGCGCCGGATATTTACCGGCTTCTCCTTTACCGGCATGAACGAGGAAACCATGAAGGTGTTAGGGGTCGATTGGCAGGATCTTCTTATCGTCGGTATCACACTCATCATGATATTCACGGTCAGCGTGATGAACGAAAGAGGCGTCTGTCTTCGTGATACTCTGGCAAAGAAAAAAATCGTCCTTCGCTGGTGCGTATTGTATGCACTGGCCTTCTACATTATCATCTTTGGCGCATACGGCTTCGGATACCTTCCAGTGGATCCCATGTATGCTCAGTTCTGAGGAGGCAGATCATGAAATCTAAAATCAGCCATACGGCGAAGGGATTGCTGTTTTTTCTTATTTTTCTGATTCTGCTTTCCGGTTCCTCACAAATCATGCGTCCCAAGGATAACACAGAGGCACAATGGAAGCATGACCTGAGAGCCAATGGTATCTTAGGAGAACCGGAAAACACCGTTGATGTGGTTTTTTTCGGTGACAGTGAGGTCTACAGCTCTATCATTCCGCTGCGTATCTGGGAAAAATATGGCTATACCTCCTACGACTGCAGCAGCAGCGGACAAAACCTATGGTTTACCATGCAGCTGATGGTGGATGTCTTTGATCGCCAGCATCCCAAAATCGTCGTTCTGGAAACCAATGCGATTTTTCGCTATTTTAATATGGATAATCTTTTGCTGCACGGAGCGGAATTGTTTTTCCCGATTCTCAAATATCATGACCGCTGGAAAAACATGACCTTTCAGGATGTGATGTCTCCGGTGGACTATACCTATAGGCAGCCTGATAAGGGATATCTTTTCACAAAGGATATCAATCCTGCCTCCGAAAAGGGGTACATGACTCCTTCTGACGGCTATGCCAACATCGCCATGGTCAACCGTTTCTATGTGCAGATGCTGGCCAACTATTGCCGTCATCATGGTGCCAAGCTAATTCTGATGAGTACCCCCAGCACCAGAAACTGGAGAATGTCCAAGCATAACAGCATTGCCCGCCTTGCACAGAATCTCGGAGTGGAATATGTGGACATGAATCTTCTCAGAGAAGAGATTCCCATTGACTGGTCCCATGATACAAGAGATTACGGTGACCACATGAATATCTACGGAGCGGAAAAGGTAACAACGTATATCGGCCAATATCTTGCCGAAACAGGTCTTCTGACCAGCCATAAGGAGGATCCTTCCTTCAAAAGCTGGACGGATGCCCTGAATACCTTCAAGAAAAAATACAAACGTTATCTGACCTTCATTTATGGCAAAAAATAAGATGCCTTTCGTTATTTCATTGGAAAACATCATAAAACCATCAAGAAGCAAAACGCCAGCGGATAGATTCCGTTGGCGTTTATTCAAGCTTATGAGAAAAACAGAGAATGACAGACTCATTCCATCATGCGCTGAAAATGCTTGTCGCAGGCCTTTTCCAGTGCCTTCACAATAATTCTCAGTGTTTTGATACGGGCGTATTTTTTGTCGTTGGATTCGATGATATGCCAGGGTGCATTTTTGGTGCTGGTTTTCTGCAGCATCTCGTTGACGGCAATTTCATATTCATCCCATTTTTCACGGTTCCGCCAGTCTTCGTCAGTGATTTTCCATTGCTTTTCAGGGGTATTCTGCCGGTCGGTAAAGCGTTCCAGCTGAACGTCCTGGTCAATATGAATCCAGAATTTCAGAACCACAGCCCCCCAGTCAGTGAGCATCCGTTCGAATTCGTTAATTTCATGATAGGCCCGCTGCCATTCCTTTTCCGAACAAAAGCCCTCCAGACGCTCCACCATGACTCGGCCATACCAGGTTCTGTCATAGATAGCAATATGCCCTGTGCGGGGCAGACGGGTCCAGAACCGCCAGAGATAATGCCGGTTGAATTCGTGAGGAAGGGGAGAGGCAGTGGGGTGAACATCAAAGCCTCTTGGATCCAATGCATAGGTCAGCCGCCGGATATTGCCGCCCTTTCCGGCAGCGTCCCAGCCTTCATAGCAGAGTACGACAGGAATCTTTTTGCGATAGATGATGTTGTGAAGCTCACTCAGGCGGGACTGCAGGGTCTTGAGTTCTTTTTTATACTCGTCATCCTCCATGGAGGGAGAAAGATCCACCTTGGACAGAACCGGCATTTCCCGCAGCGGGAAATCCTCCTCCAGTGAGACCCCTTCAAACCGCCCTTCCTGGATTCCTCGCTCCACTCGCTGTACCAGCAGCTTCAGTGCATCCCGGATAGCGGTTTTTCTGCGGTTACCGTCCAGAATATGCCAGCCAAGCGTATCTCCGGTTTTATCCATAAAGTCATCATACGCTTCCATGAAACGCTTATATTCCTTGTGCTGCCAGAGATCTTCCCGATCAACGCGCCATTCCGTTCCCGGATTTTCAGCCAGCTCATAGAGCCGTTCATATTGCTCTGTTTTTGCGATATGGAGAAAAATTTTCAGAATAATATAGCCGCTGTCGCGAAGCTGCCGTTCAAATTCATTTACCTGCCGGATCCGTTTCCGGTATTCGTCCTTATTGATTTCATGCCTCAGGTATTTCCTGACCACATTTTCCATCCAGCCGGAATCCATAAAGGTTACCTTGCCGTTGACAGGAATAGCACTCATATAGGGATAGAGAAAAGGATATCTTTCTTCGGCTTCCGGCAGTACCTTGGGAGAGACAACGTGATAAAACCTTGGGTCAAGCTCACTGATCAGCTCCTTGATCAGACTGCCCTTGCCGGCGGCAGCCCAACCCTCGATCAGAACAATCATCGGCAGCTTTTCCTTCATAAGCAGCTGCTGCTGCCCAAGCAGTTTGTTTTGCAGCTCCTTGATTTCTGCCGTGATCTGTGCCTTGTCCTCTCGTTTTTTGGTTTCAAAATCCTTCAGCATATTTCATCCTCCTTTTTGATATCCGATTCTGATGTTATCTTTATTATATACTTATTGTTGGCAAATAGCAACAAAAAATTATTAACTTGTTAAGAGTTTGCAGAAAATAACTGTGTATAACAGAATCTCCCAATGGTTTTAGATAATACCTGAATCCGTGAAACTCAAATAGAATAAATAGCTGAAAGCAAGATAAACAGAGCTTTACAAGCAAAATGTATCATTCCTT
>CACYCV010000301.1 GCA_902772955.1 uncultured Ruminococcus sp. | reverse complement strand
CGAATACCTTGCATCAGTCGGGTATGATGACATACTTGAAAGATACAAGGTACTGCACTTAAACTATTGAACCGCCGTGTACCGAACGGTGGTGTGAGAGGTCGGCTACTCAATTAATGGGCAGCCTCCTACTCAATTGGAGAAGTTTAGCTTACTTCTTGCGTTTTTTCTTTTTGGATTTGCCCTTATTAGCGGCGGGAGCAGCCTTTTTAACCGGTGCGGAAGGGGGGGTGCTGTTGGAAACGGTTTCCTTGACAGCTTCCTTCGCGGTTTCTGCCGGAGCTGACTTGACGGCCTCCGGAGCTTCCGAGGCAGTCTGGATGCCCAGCTTCTTATTCTTGTGGTTTTTCCACATAACCCACAGGGGAGCGGCAATGCACAAAGAGGAGTAGGAGCCGGAGATCAGACCGATCATCATGGGCAGAGCAAAGCTGACAATCGAAGTGATGTTGAACATCAGAGAAACTACCAGCACTGAACCGATGGCAATAATGGTGGTGACAGAGGTGCAGATGGTTCTGACGAAACACTGATTAAGGCTGTTGTTGACGACGGTGCCGATGGGAACCCTGGGACCGGATTTCTTACGGTTTTCACGGACACGGTCGTAGATAACGATGGTATCATTCAGGGAGTAACCGAGAATCATCAATACAACGGCGATGAAGTTATCATCCAGAGGCATCCGGAAGAGTGCGAATACAAAATAAACAATAATCAGGTCATGAATCAGGGCGATAACGGCCATGATACCGGCTGACAGACCGCCGATCTTGCGGAACCGCAGGGCAACATAGAAAATCATGATGACTGCGGCCAAAATGACGGCAGCAAGACATTTCAGGAAGAAGTTGCCGCCCATTGACGGACTTACATCGTTAGCGTTCAGCATCTCGAAATTTGCCTGGGGATATTTTTCTTTCAGGGCATCGGTCAGGATATTGACATCACGAAGAAAGGGATTTACGGAAGAAGCATTTGTGACGGTATCGGATGTATCGGAGGCTTCTTCTGCGCTGTTTTCCTCAGCGATGCTTTCCTGTTGAGAGTCAACATCAAAAATAATCTCTGACTCAGAAGACTCGACCGCGCCAATGGTTTCAATCGGGGTGGAAATTTCGGCTGCGGAGGAAGCTTCTTCTGCCTTGGCAGTAACAGCTGCTGCAGAAGAATCGGCAATCATAGATGTCTCGGTAGGCTCGTTGGTGCCGGTTGACTTGGAAGCCTCGGTTTCAGCAGAGGCTTCGGCGGTCTGAGAGGCTTCGGAAGTCTGAGAGACTTCAGCGGCCTTGGATGCTTCACCGGATGCGGAGACTTCCTCGGTTTTTGAGGCTTCGGCAGTTTCGGAGGTTTCCTCAACCTTGGAATCTTCAACATTCATAGAGGACTCCTCAACTTTGGAGGTCTGCTCTGCAGAGGGGGCTGTTGTGGTTTTGTTTTCTCTGCCGGGAAACAGCAGGGTCACGGTTTTATGGTTGGAGGAGCTGCCGGTGACCATCAAATTGTTGCTGAAGGTGTAGGTTGGTCTGTCACCCTTGAATTCTTCCGTTTTGTCAAGGGTTTCCTCCACAAAGGCTTTCAGATCATCTTCGTTGATTTCACCGTCATAGCTAAACTTGATCAGTGTTCCGCCGGTGAATTTGATGTCGACCTTGGTGGGGAAAGCAAAAATGTTGAGAATCAGGCATACCAGCATAATGCCGAGGGAAATGCCAAAAAAGATTTTGGACTTTTTGATAAAGCCTATATGGAATGTTTGTCTCATGACGTCTTCTTACCTCCATATAATCTTTTATTTCTCAGGAATTTGTATCCTGACAGGGATTTCAGCATCAGTCTGGAAGCGCCCACACCCATGATGAAGTTGGCAATGACGCCTACCAGCAGGGTGTAGCCAAACGCATAAATCATACCGGTGGGGGATACGCCGAAGATAGCAGAGAAGATGTTGGCAGGACCAAAGACCAGGATCAGGATAATGGCTACGATGATAACAGTGACGTTGCCGTCAAAGATAGCCGAGAAGCTGCCCTTGGTACCGTTGCGGATACAGCCGTCCAGAGTTTTGCCGCTGCACAGCTCATCCTTGATGCGTTCGGCGGTAATGATATTGGCGTCAACGCCCATACCGATGGACAGGATCATACCTGCGATACCCGGAATGGTCATGGTGAAGCTGGGGAAATTGGCAAAGTAGCCCGATACCGCCATAATGGACAGGGTCATCTGTCCGATCAGAGCAATAAAGGCAATAAAGCCGGGCAGTCTGTACATGAAGATCATGAACAGGAAGATCAGAATCATGGCTGCCACAGCCGCATAAGCCATGGCTGTCAGAGCAGAATTGCCGAGAGAGGGACTGAGGGTATTAGGATCAGACGAAGATAAAGCGAAGGGCAGGGCACCGGCATTAATGGTGTCAGCATCCTTTTTGGCCTCTGCTGATGGGTCTTCTCTGTCCTCGTAGCCGTTGATCACAGCATGACCGCCGGTGATTACTTCGTTAACGGTGGGACTGGAGAGCAACTGGTCGTCCATCCAGATATAGATGATCTTACCGACGTATTGTCTGGTCGCTTCCTCAAAAGCCTTGGCACCTTCGTCCGTCAGCTCCAGAGCAACCTGATGTTCATATACACCGGATTTATTCTGCTGATATTCAGCGGAAGCACGTTTGACCTGCTTGCCTTCCAGCACTGTCCATCCCTTCACGGTTTCCAGATCGGCCTTGATTTCTTCTGCCGTCTTGGGAATACTATTGCCTTCGTCGTCTTCCAGTTTGGCACCGGTATCATCAAGCCGGACGCTGGACAGCAGCTTTTTGATTTCTGCAGCGGTGTGGTCTCCCGGAATAAAGCGAAGCGCCGCTGTTTTGCCGAGTTCATCTACAGCAGTTTTCGGATCAAAATCGGTCTCCCCGGACTTCCACGGGAAGCGGACCATGATCGTATCGTTGTCGTAGTCGGGATAGATTTCGTAGTCGGTGATGTTCAGCGCCACCATACGAAGCTCGAGAATTGCCTTGACGGATTCCATTTCTTCCTTCGTGGCATCCGTGTCTTTTGGTGAAAAACTTACTTCTACACCACCATTGATGTCGATGCCCCATCGAATGTCGTTAATACCCTTGATGTAGGTGACCCGGAAGTCGCCGTTTTCCCCGTAAACACCGAAGATGGCAGTGTAGGCGAGGGCGAGAATAATAACAAATACGATGAAGAACACCGGTTTTGCAGTTCGTTTCATACGGTATCCTCCAATTTTTTTACTTGTGTCCCCAGTTTTTTGGCTAAAATACGTCAAAAAAACATACGGACATATCAGATACAATTATATAGTTTTTGTCAATAAAAGTCAAATACTTTTTGAAATTTACAGCGATTTGCGCCGGGATACCGTGGCGTTTGGGGGGTGTATCCATGTCCTACCGAAAAAGTCCCCGACAGTCGTTTGTACTGTCGGGGGCAACCCAATGATTATTTTGTCAGCTGTTCGATAGCGGCCATCTTGACGCAGATGCAGAAAATGTTCATAGCCTTCTCCAGCTCCTCTACAGGAGGATAGGTGGGAGCAAGACGGATGTTGCTGTCCTTGGGATCCTTGCCGTAGGGATAGGTGGCGCCTGCACCGGTCAGTATCACACCGGCTTCCTTGCAAAGGGCAACCACACGCTTGGCGCAGCCCTCCATGACGTCAATGCTGACGAAATAGCCGCCGTTGGGCTTGGTCCAGGAAGCAATGCCCAGCCCGGAAAGCTCCTTGTCCAGTATGTCCAGCACCATGTTGAAGCGGGGCTCCAGTACGGCTCTGTGCTTCTGCATATGAGCCAGTACACCGTCCAGATTCTTGAAATAGTTGACGTGACGCAGCATATTGATCTTGTCATAGCCGATGGTCTGGAAGTTGTAGCGCTTTTTGAGAATGGCCAGGTTGTTTTCGGAAGCGGCCATTGCTGCCACACCGGCACCCGGGAAGGTGATTTTGGAGGTGGAGCAGAATTCCAGCACCATATCCTCGTTGCCGGTCTTCTTTACCTCATCAAAGATGTTCAGCAGGCTGTCGGGGGTGTCGTTGATGTCATGAATGATATAGGCGTTGTCCCACATAATGCGGAAATCCTTGGCGGCAGGCTTCAGAGCGGCAAAGCGTCTGACGGTTTCATCGGAATAGGTAATGCCCTGGGGATTGGAATATTTCGGAACGCACCAGATTCCCTTGATGGAAGCATCGGAGGAAACCAGCTTTTCCACCAGATCCATGTCGGGGCCGTTTTCCGTCATCGGAACGGGAATCATCTCAATGCCGAAATACTGTGTAACACCGAAATGTCTGTCATAGCCGGGAGCTGGACAAAGAAATTTGATGGCTCCCTGCTGGTTCCAGGGCTTTTCACCGCTGTTGCCCTGTTCCATCATGCAGGCGATGGTGTCGAACATCATGTTCAGGCTGGAATTGCCCCCCACAAAAACGTTTTTCGGCTCTACTCCCAGCAGATTGGCGAATAACTGACGGGCACTTTCCAGACCGGTCAGGTTGCCGTAGTTGCGGCAGTCAGGACAGTCCTCTGAGGTGAAGTCGGTGTCAGCGGTAATAACGGAGAACATATCGTTGGAAATATTGAGCTGCTCGGAACCGGGCTTTCCTCTTGCCATATTCAATGAAAGTCCCTGTGCCTTGAAGGCTGCATAAGCCTCCGAAAGCGTTTGGCAGGCTGCCGTCAGAGCGGATTTTTCCATGGATGCGTATTCGGACATGATGATTTCCTCCTGAGAAAAAAATAATGATAAAGCTGCAAAAAATCTTTAAAATACTCCCTCATTCTAATATATACGGCTAAAAAATGCAAGTATTATTTTTTAATCCTGCAAAAATCATTGTTTTGTTATAATTCTCCGGTATTCTCTGCAATTTTTTGGACAATTCCATCGATGTATCCCGTCGGGAGCATATTTTTGCCCCGATGGTCATAGGGTAAACTATCCGCACAGCGGCAGAGGAAAGGGGAAATGTATGTGTCAAGGTGGCTTCCTTGCAAGCAAAAGCGCAGGCATTCCTTCCGGAAAAGACGGAGGATGCTTTTCCGGAAGTGTATAGGATTCTTCATAATATGTTTAGCAGTTCCGTTCTGGGCATCAGGGTGCCGGACAGCGCCGCCCGCCAGCCCGGGGGAGGAACTGGTGCTGCATCAGTGGGCAGTGGCTGACGCATCCGGGAAAAAGCTGGAGGACGGGGGAAGGCTTCTGTTTGAAAACGGCGGGTGCCTGCTGACAGCGGATCCTTCGGGAACAAAGGTACTGCTCCGGGGAACCTGTTTTTGTGATGACCAGACCCTGACCGTGCTGTCAGAGGACTGCGGAACCGTGCAAATGTCCTATCGTCTGTCGGAAAATACCCTGGCACTGACCTTTTCCGGAAGAACGGCTTATTTTATAAAGATATAGAGCTTTACACCTTTCGGGCCGGGAACGAAAAGGGTGACTTGTGCATATTACACGAATAAACGGTTACAAATTTGTCATATACCAAAAGTTAAAAAATGAAAAATGGGTTTCTTTTGTCAAAAAAAAATGGTATAATCAATGTGTTAACCGGTAGTGTCAACCCGACAAATTCAACTGCCGGAATAAAGTAAAGGAGAAGATAACCTATGAATGCAAAGAAACTAACCAAGCGCATCATAGCCTCCGTTATCACGCTGATGCTGGCATTAAGCTGCTTCGTGCTGCCGTCTGTCATGGTCAAGGCTGCCAGCGAGACGGTTGTCAGAATTCACTATCTGCGTGAAGACGGCAACTATGGTGACTGGGACGTGTGGGCCTGGGCTGACGGTCAGGGCGGTGCTGCTTATGCGTTCTCTGCCGATGCCGATAAAAACGGCGCAGTTGCAACCGTTACCTTGACGCAGTCAACTCCCAAGCTGGGCTTTATTGTCAGAAAGCCTGACTGGAGTGCAAAGGATCCTACGGATTGTGAGGATCGTTTTGTCGATCTCAGCTCTGTTGTATCCGGTACCGTTGAGGTTTATGCCGTGTCCGGTACCATGGACTTCACAACCAATTTTGACGCTGCAGAAAGAGGCCTTAAGCTGAAGAATGCAGTTGCGGACTCTAAGACCAATGTCAACTTCACCTACACCATGGCTCCCGGAGAGGAAGTTATTTCAGTAGATGATTTCATCATCACCTCCGCAGCCGGTGCGAGAATTGCCGTTTCAGCCATGGAAATGACCTCTGATGTCGCCGGTAAGCTCACACTGGCTGAAGAGCTGGATTACTCCAAGGAATACACCGTCGAATTCAGAGGTGCCGTGATCAAGCTGGTTCTGCCGGATTATTTTTCCAGCGAAGAGTTTGAGAGCCTTTACACCTACGACGGCGATGATCTGGGTGCTACCATCGTAAACGGCGGTACCAACTTCCGTGTATGGGCACCTACCGCTCAGAAGGTTGAGCTGAACATCTATGCTGCCGGTGACGGCGGCGAAGCAGAGCAGGTTGTCAACATGACGGCATCCGAAAAAGGTACATGGGTGGCCGCTGCTGACGGCAATCTCTCTGGCAAGTATTACACCTATACAGCTTATTTTGACGGCAAAGTCAATAAGGACATCGTTGACCCCTATGCCAGATCGGTGGGTGTCAACGGTAAGAGAGGTATGATCCTGGATCTTGCTTCGACCAACCCCGCAGGCTGGGATGCCGATACCAGAAAGACCTACAAGAATGCAACCGATATGGAAATCTATGAAGTTCATGTCAGAGATTTCTCTATGTATGAAGACAGCGGTATCACCAACAAGGGCAAGTATCTTGCCTTTACAGAGAGAGGCACCAAGACCAAGGACGGTATCCCCACCGGTGTAGACCATCTGGTAGATCTGGGTATCACCTCCGTACACATCCTGCCCTCCTATGATTACGGTTCCGTGGACGAAACCAAGCTGGATCAGCCGCAGTTCAGCTGGGGTTATGATCCGGTCAACTACAACGCTCCCGAAGGCTCCTACTCCACCGATCCTTATCACGGTGAGGTCAGAGTCAACGAATACAAGCAGATGGTCAAGGGCTTGCATGATGCAGGTCTGGGCGTGATCATGGACGTGGTTTATAACCATACCTACACCACCGACTACTGCTTCAACCAGCTGGTTCCCGGTTACTTCTACAGAGCCGGTCAGAATACCTCCGGCTGCGGCAACGACGTTGCTTCCGAGAGATCCATGGTTCGTAAGTTTATTGTTGACTCCGTTTCCTACTGGGCATCTGAGTATCATCTGGACGGCTTCCGGTTTGACCTGATGGGTATCCTGGATGTCGACACCATGAATGCCGTTCGTCAGGCGGTCAATAAGATTGATCCTGACATTGTCATCTACGGTGAAGGCTGGGCTATGAATTGCAGACCCTCCAAGGATGTTCACATGGCTAATTACAACTATGCTTCCGAAACCCCCGGCATCGCTTTCTTCAGCGACACCATCCGCGACCTGATCAAGGGCAGCGTATTTGAAGCTGAGGATCCCGGCTTTGCTAACGGCGAATATTCCAACTATCTGGATGTTCTTGAGGCAATCCAGTACACCAAGTCCTGGTCACCTGCTCCCACACAGATCATTCACTATGTGGACTGCCACGATAACTACACCCTCTGGGACAAGATCAGATCTTCCAATCCTGATGACTCTGAAGCAGATCAGATCCGTCAGAATAAGCTGGCTGCTCTCATGATCCAGACCTCTCAGGGTATCCCCTTCATGATGAGCGGTGAGGAATTCCTCAGAACCAAGGTGAATGAAGACGGCTCCTTTGAGCATAACAGCTATGCTTCTCCTGATTCCGTCAACCTCCTGGATTATTCCAGAATCGGTACCTATGCAGACGTTTATAACTACTACAAGGGCCTGATTGCCTTCCGTAAGGCACATCCTGCCTTCAGAATGGCTACCGCAGAAGAAGTCGATGCTAACTTCGAATCTGCTATCAACAAGACCGACAGAGGCATCGTCACCGATTCCGGTGTGGTTGCCTACACCATCAAGGGCGGCGCCAACGGCGAACCCTCTGAGGATGTTCTTGTTGTATACAACCCCCGCAACGAAGACATTACTGTCAACCTGCCCGAGGGCAAGTGGGACATCTATATCAACGATTCCAAGGCCGGCAATGAGGTTCTGGGTTCCGCCACCGGTACCGTATCCGTACCGAGACTCTCCGGTATGGTTCTGCTGAAGGGCTATGAGCCTCCCATCGCTCCTCCCGTCGACGATGACACCACTTCTACTCCGGATACCTCCAAGATTACTCCCGGTGGTGAAGAAACCGTCAAGACCGGTGAACAGTCCGGTACCGCGGTGGTATTCGTCATCATTCTCGCTTCTGCGACGGCTGCTGCTGTTGTCTTTACAGTTTCCAGAAAGTCCAGAAAGGCAAACTGATTTCTGTTGTCAGCAGACGCATCGGTCTGTGAGACAGTAGGTTCTCAAAACTCCCCAAAACTCTGTGTTCTGGGGAGTTATTTTTTGTCTAATTGCAGAAATTGGATTATTTGCTGAATTTTCTTGTCAACTTTTGTAAAATATGATATAATACTATCGTTTGTAGACAGAAAACGTAGCAAGGAAGAGGGATTCCGATGGATAAGAGAGAAAACTTACGAAATATTGCGATTATTGCCCATGTTGACCACGGAAAAACCACCCTGGTGGATCAGCTCCTGCGTCAGAGCGGTATTTTCAGAGAAAATGAAGCCGTTGCCGAGCGTGTGATGGACTCCAATGACCTGGAGCGGGAAAGAGGCATTACCATTCTTTCCAAGAATACGGCTGTCATGTATCAGGGAACGAAAATTAATATTGTGGACACCCCCGGACACGCTGATTTCGGCGGCGAGGTAGAACGTATCCTGATGATGGTGGACGGTGTGCTCCTGTTGGTGGACGCCTTTGAGGGTTGTATGCCCCAGACCCGCTTTGTGCTGAAAAAAGCCCTTGGCCTTGGAAAAAAGCCCCTGGTGGTGGTGAATAAAATCGATCGACCCGGCGCCCGTCCCGAAGAGGTGGTGGACGAGGTTCTGGATCTTTTTATCGAGCTGGGAGCCGATGAGGACCAGCTGGACTTTCCGGTGGTCTATGCCTCTGCCCGTGACGGCTACGCTACCCTGGATCCCTATGAAAACGGAACCGATATGAAGCCGCTGTTTGAAAAGATTCTCTCGGAGATTCCCGCTCCTGCAGGAGACGCAGAGGGTCCCCTGCAGCTGCTGTTTTCCAATGTGGATTATGATGAATATGTGGGCAGAATCGGCATCGGCCGGGTAGAGCGGGGAAGCTGCAGGGTTGGCCAAAGCATTACCCTTTGTCATAATGACGGCAGCCGGAAAAATGCCAAGATCACCAAGCTCTATCAGTTTGAAGGCCTCAGAAGGGTAGAAGCGGAAAGCGCCGGTCTGGGGGATATTGTGGCGGTGTCCGGAATTGCCGGCCTGAACATCGGTGAAACCGCCTGCGACCCCGAACACCAGGAGCCGCTTCCCTTTGTCAAAATTGATGAGCCTACCGTTTCCATGCTGTTTATGGTTAATAACAGCCCCTTTGCCGGACGGGAAGGCAAATATGTTACCTCCCGGAACCTTCGGGAACGTCTTTTCAAGGAAGTTGAAACCAATGTGGCCATGCGGGTGGAGGAAACCGATTCTCCCGATACCTTCAAGGTTTCCGGCCGCGGTGAGCTGCATCTGTCTATTCTGATCGAAACCATGCGCCGTCAGAATTACGAATTTCAGGTGTCCCGTCCCAAGGTCATCATGAAGGAAATTGACGGAAAGCTTCAGGAGCCGATGGAGCTGTTGATGATTGAGGTGCCCGACAGCTATGTGGGCGCGATTATGGAAAAGTTAGGTCCCCGTAAAGCCGAGCTGCTGAATATGGGTACCCGTGAATCCGGTGTGACCCATATTGAGTTCCGCATTCCCGCCAGAGGTCTGATGGGCTACCGTTCGGAATTCATGACCGATACCAACGGCAACGGAATTATGAACCATATTTTTGACGGCTATGAGGAATTCAAGGGAGAGATCCAGTCCCGTCTGCAGGGATCCCTGATTGTACACGAAACCGGAGAAAGCACTGCTTACGGCTTGTTTGCCGCTCAGGACAGAGGACGTCTCTTTATCGGCCCGGGTGTGGAGGTCTATGAGGGAATGGTGATCGGTGCCAATCCGAAAAACGAGGATATGGTGGTCAATGTCTGCAAAAAGAAGCACATGACCAATACCCGTGCCTCCGGTTCGGATGACGCGCTGAAGCTGACCCCGCCGACCATTCTCAGTCTGGAACAGTCCCTGGAATTCATCAATGATGATGAGCTGGTGGAGGTGACTCCCACCTCGATTCGGATGCGAAAGATGATTCTCAATAAGGAGCTTCGTCTCAAGGCACAGAGCAGGGGCAACTGAACATGGATTTTGTTATCTTTGATCTGGAATGGAACAGCGGCTACAGCAAAAAACAGAAGGGCTTTATCAACGAAATCATCGAACTGGGTGCCGTCAAGCTCAATGAAGAGATGCAGATCACCGGCCAGTTTTCCATTTTTATCCGTCCGGAAATTACCAGACGGCTGAATGCCACGGTCAGGGAACTGACCCATCTGACCAATGAAGACCTGATGCATGGGGCAACCTTTCCCTATGCGGTGTCCAAATTTCGGAAATTCAGTGAAAAATGTGTGATTCTAAGCTGGAGTACCAGTGACCTGGATGCTCTGGAAGCAAACTGTACCTACTATTTTGGCAGCCAGACCATTCCCTTCCTGAAGCAGTATGCCGATGCCCAGGCCTATTGTCAGTCGGTGATGGGTACGCAGGAAAAAAACCAGCTTTCTCTTTCACACGCCGCCCAGCTGTTGTCTGTCAGCACGGAGGATATTCCCCTGCATCGTGCGGTGGGGGACAGTATACTGACCGCCAGAATTCTGCAGAAAATCTATGATCCTCGGCGCTTTGCGGATTTTATCAGGCCGGTAGACGAGGAATTCTATGCCCGCCTGAATTTTCACCCGGTTTTTTTGTGCCGTCCCGATCATCCTCTGATCGACCGTGAACAAATGTTCTTTGACTGCCGGAGCTGCGGAACCCGCTGTCTTCAGCAGGAGGATTGGAAGATCCGCAACAAGGCCTTCTACACTGTCTTTGAATGTCCTCGTTGTCAGGAAACCTTCAGGGGCCGCATTCAGTTCAAGCTTTGCTATGACGGCGTGGTGATCCAGAAACGGATTCTCGCCGAACCCCCGTCACAGGAGCCGGAAGCACTGCCGGAGGAAATGACCGAATGATTTTTGCCGCCCGGCGGCATTTATTTCAGGACACGCCATCATGGCTGATGTCCTGATTTTTTTTGTAAAAAAATCGGAAAAACCTGACTTTTTTCTTTTTTGTATAAAGGAAAAAAACTTGAAAAGAAGTGCAAATTATGGTTTAATATAGGTTGAGACATTATACATACATTGATGACTCTTGTATTGATGAAAAAAGGGAGGGATATGAATGGCGAGTGAAATGCTGAAGGCTGTTTTGCAGACAGAGCAGGAATGTGCGGATCGGCAAGCCGCCGCCAGACAACAGGCGGAAGCGGACAAACAGGCCGCCAAGCGGCAGGCAGCCGAATTGGTGGCTCAGGCACAGAAGCAGTCGGAAGCAATGCTGGCAGAAAATGAAGAAACCATTGCACAGCAGTCGGAAAAAGAACGACAGCTGGCGCAGCAAGAGGTTCAGAAGCAATGTGAGGCCATTTCCTCAACTGCCGCCGGCAATCTGGAACGGGTTATGCAGGCCGTTGTTGATCTGCTGACGGAACTGTCAGCAACCTGATTTGCTTCTCTGCAACATAATTGAAGTGTGGTGATCAACATTTGGCAAAACTGAAAATGAAATCCGTCAGGATCATTGCCCTCAGAAGGGACCGGAAACGGCTGTTGGAGCATTTGCAGGACAGTGCGCTGGTAGAGGTCAAAACCGGTACCAAAACGGAAGAAGGCTTCCGGCGCAGCGACAAAACGGCCCAGTGCAAGCAATTTGAGCGCAATGAGGAACTGACCGGACAGGCATTGAAAATTCTCAATAAGCTTTCTCCCGAAAAAAAAGGAATGCTGGCGTCCTTCAAGGGAAGAAAGGTGATTGACCCTGATGAGATCGGCAAAATTGCGGCCGACTCTGCAAAAATCATCGGTATCTGCCAGAAAATCTGTAAGATTGATAAGCAGCGGGCTGACTACGCCGCCGAACAGGTGCGGATCAGAACCCTGCTGGCTCAGCTGGAACCCTGGAAAAAGCTGGATATTCCGCTGAATACCAAGGACACCGTTACCACCGCGGTGCTGATCGGCTCCCTGCCGAAGCCCTATGACAATACCACTCTGTCTGAGGCTCTGGCAAAGGAATGTCAGGAGTTGATTTTTGAATTTGAAATTCTGTTTTCTTCTCCCCATATCACCTGTCTGATTTTGTTTGCACCGCTCAAACAAAAGGAAGAGGCAGAAAAGGCACTGCGCACCCTGGGCTTCTCCCAGCCCTTGAACCCAACCAGCCGGACACCGGAGGTCAAGGCAAAACGGCAGATCGAAAAAAGCGAGGAACTGCGAAAAAAGGACGAAGAGGCCAGGGAGGAGCTTCTGTCTCTTGCTAGGTACCGGGACCAGATCTGTGATACACAGGATTATTTCCGACTTCGTTCCGAAAAATACCGGGTCATCTCTGAACTGGATCAGACTGATCATGTGTTTGTCCTCAACGGGTATATCCCCGAGGAGGATTGTGAAAAGCTGCAGGCGTTGTGTGACAAGGCCGCAACCTGTGTGGTGGAATTTGAGGAGGCAGACGAGGATGCTCCCGTCAAGCTCAAAAACAATCGTTTTGCGGAGCCTGCCCAGAGCATAGTGACCATGTATTCCGCTCCTTCCCGTGAGGATATCGATCCTACGCCTCTGCTGGCGTTCTTCTTTTATTTTTTCTTTGGCATGATGTTCTCAGATGCAGGCTACGGTTTGCTTCTGGTTCTTGCCACTGCACTTCTGATCAAGGTGTTCAAGCCTGACAAGAAGATGCGGAATAATCTCAAGCTGTTTCAATACTGCGGCGTGTCCACCATGCTTTGGGGACTGGTTTTCGGCAGTATCTTCGGTGATGCCCCTGCCGTGTGCTACAAGCTTTTCACCGGCAATTCCATTACCATGAAGGAACTGCTGCCATGGCCGATTCTCGATACCCAGAAGGACGCTCTGACCATTATGATCCTGTCCATCGGTCTGGGCATGGTGCATATTCTGGTGGGCATGGGATGTAAATTCTATGTGTGTCTGCGGCAGAAACGATATGCGGAAGCCTTTTTTGACACGGGACTTTGGATGCTCCTGCTTTGCGGCTTTGCCGTGCTGGCAGTGGGCATGGTGACCGCTCCGGTGGTGATGACCATCGGCGGCTGTATCGCGGCAGCCTGCGCGGTTGGTCTGATTCTGACCCAGGGAAGAGGCAAGAAGGGCGTTTTCGGCAAGCTGATCGGCGGTCTGGCATCCCTGTATGACATTACCAGCTACATCAGTGATCTGCTGAGCTATTCCCGTTTGCTGGCACTGGGACTGACCACCGGCGTTATGGCGCAGGTGTTCAATATGCTGTCCACGCTGTTCGGGACGAGTATTCCGGGAATCATCTTTATGGTGATTATTTTCCTGGTGGGACATCTCATCACCATCGGGTTGAATGCCCTGGGATCCTATGTGCATACCATGCGTCTGCAGTATGTGGAAATGTTCAGTAAATTCTATGAGGGAGGCGGCAGGCCCTTCCGTCCCTTCTCTACCAGGAGTCAGTATTTCAAAACCAAGGGCAGCAATGATGACGAATAACACGCTGTGACGGCGTTGTATGAAAAATTGGAGGTAATTATTCATGTACGGTATGTTTTTTGCCATTCTGGCAGCTTCTTTCGCAACGATTTTTGCAGGCATCGGTTCCGCAAAGGGTGTCGGCAGTGCCGCTCAGACATCCATGGGAGTTCTGTCAGAGGATTCCTCAAAGTTCGGTAAAATGCTGGTTCTGACCCTTCTCCCCGGTACCCAGGGTCTGTATGGCTTCATTGTAGGCTTCCTGATTCTGATCAACTGCGGCGTGTTGGGCGGCAACCCTCCCACCACCGGCCAGGGAATTGCTTTTCTGGCTGCTTCTGTGGCCATCGGTCTTGGCGGTATGTTCTCCGGCTTTGCCCAGGGTAAGGCAGCCGTTTCCGGCATTACGATGACTGCCAAGGATGAAAAGAACTTCTCCAAGGCCATGGTTTCCATTACTCTGGTTGAAATCTATGCGCTGCTTGCCTTTATCGTTTCTCTTCTGGTCGTTATCTCTGTTCCGAAGCTTCCGGTCTGAGTCATAGCGGCAAAATCATGAGAAAGGTGGGTTGTGTATGAGCAGCGGTGAAAAAATCTTGTCCACGATCCGGAAGGACAGCGAGGAAGCCATCACGGAAATTCAGGTAGAATCCAAAGAAAAATGTGCAAAAATCATAGCCAAGGGTCAGAAAAAAGCCCTGGAAATCAGGGAAAATGCGGAAAAAACCAAGGCGGAGCAATCTTTGAAGCTCCAAAAAGCCTATCAGAGCAGGATTGAGCTGGAAAAACGCAATGCAATCCTGAAAACCAAGCGGAACGAGATCGAAAAGGCAGTCGCCTATGTTCTTGCCGCAATGGACCGGCTGGAGGATGAGGCATATTTTGAGCTGCTGTACCGTCTGGCAGGTACCCTTGGTCAAAGGAAAGGAATCGTCTATCTCAATGAGCGGGACCTGAAACGGGTTCCGGCTGATTTTGAACAGCGGCTGGCCGGAAAAGGCGTCCGGGCAACCCTGAGTAAAACACCTGACAGCAGCCTGAAAAACGGTTTTTTACTCAAAAACGGCGATATCGAGGACAATATGAGCTTTGGCTCTGTCATGGCGGAAAAACGGGAAGCCGTGGAGGATCTGATCAACCGTGAGCTTTTTAAGAGATAAGGGGGAGCACAATGGCATTATCGTATGAATTTTCCATTGGCTCCGTCCGTGCCAGAGAAAAGCATCTTTTTACGGAAGCAGAAGTGGAGCAGATGCTGGCACTCCGGGAGGAGCAGGAGCTGCTCTGCTTTCTGAAGGATAAGGGGTATGGAGAAGGACAGGATATTCCTGCTGTTCTGGAAAGCCATACCCGCAGGATGTGGCAGTATATTCGCAGTGTTGCCCCTGATATGGCGATTTTTGAACCCTTCCTGCTGCAAAATGATATTCATAATCTGAAAACGGTGCTGAAGGGCGTCATGACGGGGAAAAAATTTGAACCACTGCTGATGGAGCCTTGTACCATTCCAAAGGAGGAAATCATCGAGGCTGTGGAAAACCGACGCTTTGATCGGTTTCCTCTCTGGCTGCGCCGTCCGGCGGATCGTGCCTATCAGCTGATTGCCGAAACCAAGGATGCCCGGCTGAGTGATGCCTATGTGGACAAAGCAGTAATGCTGCGGCTGCTGGAATGCGGAAAAATGTCCCGTTCCGTGTTTCTGGAGGAATATTTCGGCGCAAAGGTATTCTATGCCAATGTCAAAATTGCCCTGCGGGGAGCTGCCGTCAAAGTCCGGAAGCTGTATCTGGAAAAAGCACTCTGTGACTGCCGGGGAGTTGACAAGGAAACCGTGATCCGTCTGACGATGCAGGGAACGGAGCCACTGGTCAAGTACCTGGAAAAACGGACGGACTATGATTGTATGAAGGCGATGACGGCTTTTTCGGAATCGCCGTTGGCATTTGAAAAATTTGTGGACAATTATCTGCTGCAAATTGCTGCCCGGTGCTGCAGGCTCACCAGTGAAGGTCCCGAACCGCTGCTGGGCTACTATGTGGGCTGTGTGTATGAGCAAAAGCTGATTGAAATCCTGGCGGGAGGCATTCATACCCGTACGTCTCCTGATATTCTCAGAGAAAGGCTGCGTGACATCTATGGCTAAAAGTATTGCCATTATGGGCGATATGGAAAGCATCAAGGGCTTTGGCGCCGTAGGAATTGACCGGTATTTCTGTGACGATCCGGCGAATGCGCCTCAGCTTCTCAAGCAGATTACCGAAAATGACGAATACGCCATTATCTATATGACAGAAGAAATCTTTGAAGCGTCTTTGAAGGAACGGGAAAAGTTCAGTGAACGTTCCGTTCCTGCCATCATTCCCCTGCCGGGTGTCAGAGGCAATACCGGGATCGGCATGAGAAGACTTTCATCCTTTGTAGAGCAGGCAGTTGGCTCGGATATACTCTTTAAAAATTGAGGTGCAGAACTTGATAAGCGGAATTATTACGAAGGTCGCAGGTCCTCTGGTCATTGCGGAGGGAATGCGCAGTGCAAATATGTTTGACGTGGTGCGTGTCAGCCGTGAACGGCTCATCGGAGAAATCATCGAAATGCACGGCGACAGAGCGTCTATTCAGGTTTATGAAGAAACCTCCGGACTTGGTCCCGGAGAGGTGGTGGAATCTACCGGTGTGCCGCTTTCGGTGGAGCTTGGCCCCGGCCTGATCGGCTCTATTTATGACGGTATCCAGCGTCCCCTGGAGGCCATCATGAAGGTGGCAGGCAGCAATCTCACCAGAGGGGTAGAGGTGCCCTCTCTGGATCACAGCAAAAAGTGGCATTTTACCCCCACTGTCAAGGCCGGCACAACGGTTCAGGCTGGTGATGTGATCGGTTCGGTGCATGAAACCAGTGCCGTGCTGCATAAGATCATGGTTCCCAATAAAATGAGCGGAACCGTGAAGCAGATCAAAGAGGGGGATTTCACCATTGACGACACCGTTGCTGTTCTGGAAAAGGACGGGAAGACGCAGGATGTCACCATGGCGGTGAAATGGCCGGTCCGAATCGGCCGTCCCTATCAGCGGAAGCTGTCACCGGATATTCTGCTGACCACCGGTCAGAGAACCATCGACACCCTGTTTCCCATTGCCAAGGGCGGTGTGGCGGCCGTTCCGGGTCCCTTCGGATCCGGTAAAACCGTTGTACAGCATCAGTTGGCAAAATGGGCAGCAGCGGATATTATTGTTTATATCGGCTGCGGTGAGCGCGGCAATGAAATGACCGACGTTCTTAACGAATTCCCGGAGCTGAAGGATCCAAGAACCGGCAGCTCTCTGATGGAGCGTACCGTTCTGATTGCCAATACCTCAGATATGCCTGTGGCAGCCCGTGAGGCATCTATTTATACAGGTATCACCATCGCGGAATACTTCCGTGATATGGGCTATACCGTGGCACTGATGGCCGACTCTACCTCCCGCTGGGCCGAAGCCCTTCGTGAAATGTCCGGCCGTCTGGAGGAAATGCCCGGTGAAGAAGGCTATCCTGCTTATCTGGGCAGCCGTCTGGCACAGTTTTATGAACGCGCCGGCCGTGTGATTGTCAACGGTTCCGGCGAAGTGGAGGGTGCGCTTTCCGTTATCGGCGCCGTTTCGCCTCCCGGCGGCGATATCTCCGAACCGGTATCCCAGGCGACTCTGCGTATTGTCAAGGTGTTCTGGGGACTGGATGCCAATCTTGCCTATAAGCGGCATTTCCCCGCTATTAACTGGCTGACCAGCTATTCGCTTTATACGGATCAGCTTTCCAAGTGGTTCGCTAAAAACGCTTCCGAGGACTTCATGGAGCTGCGGGGACGTCTGATGGCGCTGCTGCAGGACGAAGCCGAGCTGCAGGAAATCGTCAACCTGGTCGGTATGGATGCCCTGTCCTCCGGTGACAGACTGAAGCTGGAAACTGCCCGTTCAATCCGTGAGGACTACCTCCATCAGAATGCCTTTGATCCCACCGATACCTATACCTCCCTGAAAAAGCAGGTTTTGATGATGAGAGCGATTCTTCTGTGCTATGACAGTTCGCTGGAAGCGCTGAAGAAGGGTGCCGATATTGAACTGCTGATGGGAATGTCCGTACGGGAACGTATCGGTCGTTATAAATACGAAAAAGAAGCCAACATCGATTCCGAGTTTGAGTCTATCGAAGCGATTCTGAAAAACCAGATTGAGGATGTTCTGGAAAGGAGTGAGGACTGATGCCGAAGGAATACCGTACCATCCGGGAGGTAGCAGGCCCCCTGATGATGATCAGCGATGTGGAAGGCGTTACCTATAATGAATTGGGAGAAATCGAGCTTCCCAACGGAGAAATCCGCCGCTGTCAGGTGCTGGAGGTAGACGGTACCAATGCTCTGGTTCAGCTTTTTGATTCGGCTGCCGGAATCAACCTGGCACACAGCAAGGTGCGTTTTCTGGGAAAATCCATGGAGCTGCCGGTGTCGGGGGATATGCTGTCCCGTGTGTTTGACGGTCTGGGCAACCCGATCGATCACGGTCCTGCCATTATTCCCGAAAAAAGAATGGATATCAACGGAACGCCCATGAATCCTGCTGCCCGTGATTATCCTCAGGAATTCATCCAGACAGGGGTTTCTGCCATTGACGGTCTGAATACCCTTGTCAGAGGGCAGAAGCTGCCGATCTTCTCCGCTTCCGGTCTGCCTCATGCCCAGTTAGCGGCACAGATTGCCCGTCAGGCAGCCGTTCGCGGCAAGGATGAACAGTTTGCGGTTGTGTTTGCCGCGATGGGTATTACCTATGAAGAATCCGAGTATTTTGTTCAATCTTTCCGGAAAACCGGTGCCATCGACCGGACGGTCATGTTCGTGAACCTGGCCAACGACCCTGCCATTGAGCGGATTGCTACCCCTCGTATGGCTCTGACAGCCGCCGAATACCTTGCTTTTGATTTAGGAATGCACGTTCTTGTTATCATGACGGACATCACCAACTATGCGGATGCCCTTCGTGAGGTTTCCGCTGCGCGAAAAGAGGTTCCCGGCAGACGAGGCTATCCCGGATATATGTACACCAATCTGGCAACCCTCTATGAACGTGCCGGTCGTCAGAAGGGAAAGGACGGTTCCATTACCCTGATTCCCATTCTCACCATGCCGGAGGACGACAAAACCCATCCCATTCCCGACCTGACCGGCTATATTACCGAGGGTCAGATTATTCTTAGCCGTGAGCTGTACCGGAAGGGTGTTTTGCCTCCCATCGACGTGCTGCCCTCTTTGTCCCGTCTGAAGGATAAGGGTATCGGTCCCGGCAGAACCAGAGAGGATCATGCCGCAACCATGAACCAGCTGTTTTCCGCCTACGCCAGAGGAAAGGACGCCCGTGAACTGATGATCGTGCTGGGTGAAGCCGCTCTGACGGAAATTGATAAGAAATATGCGGAGTTTGCGGAAGCCTTTGAGCGGGAATATGTGTCTCAGGGTTTTACTACCAACCGTACCATTGAAGAAACCCTGGATACAGGCTGGCGGCTGCTGCATATTCTTCCCCGAAGCGAGCTGAAGCGTATCAAGGACGATATGCTGGATCAGTATTACGGCAAATAAGGCAAAGGAGCATTGCCATGGACATTCTGAATGTAAACCCCACCCGAATGCAGATGACCAAGCTGAAAAAACAGCTTGTCACTGCCAAACGGGGTCATAAAATGCTGAAGGATAAGCGGGACGAGCTGATGCGTCAGTTTATCGAGCTGGTACAGGTCAATAAAAAGCTGCGGGAAAAGGTGGAAGCCTCTCTTGCGCAGAGCAGTGCCCATTTTGTCAATGCCAGTGCCGTGATGAACAAAAAAGCCCTGGATTCCTCTCTGATGTTTTCCAAACAGCAAACCGGTGTGGAGGTAGGGGAGAAAAACATCATGAGCGTTGATGTGCCTGTTTTTTCCTCTGTCAGTGAAAGTCCGGAAAAGTGGGACATTTTTCCCTATGGGTTTGCCTTTACCTCCTTTGAACTGGACGAGGCGGTTACCTCCCTCAACGAATTGCTGCCGGATCTGATCCGGCTGGCAGAAACGGAGAAAAGCTGTGAGCTGATGGCTGCCGAAATAGAACGAACCCGCCGCCGGGTCAATTCTCTGGAGCATGTAATGATTCCCCGCTATGAAGCTACCATCAAATATATAGCCATGAAGCTGGAGGAAAACGACCGCAGCAGCCGTACTCGTCTGATGAAGGTCAAGGATATGCTGCTGGAAAAAGCTCATCATTATTCCCAGAGGCAGCCCTGATGCAAAGAAATAATCCGCCCACCGTCCGTTGACTGTGACAGACGGTTCGTTAACCCATCAAAAAAAGCGATTCCCTCAGGACAAAGCCCTGCCATTTTCCGGCAGAAATGTCCTGGGGGATTTTTTGCATCAATAAGACAGAACTGTCTGATGTCAATGCATCCGCCTTGAGTATTTTTGTGAAGAGTCGATAGAATGCTTTCATATCTTAGACGTTACACTTCGTATCACTTTTTTGTCAATTTTCGGGGTACACAAAGCATTCCTGCGGACAGCAAGCTGCCGGTGCCAATTTTTTCAGAAACAGAAATGAACACCAATGTGCCTTTCATTACCGAAACGAAATCGACAGTGTGAATATTATTGCATAGGTTCGGAGAATATCAATTACGAGGAAGAATTCGATTTGGTAACGGCAATTCAGTCACACCATTATTTTGATAAAGCAACAAGAGGGAAGGCTGTTTATAATTGCTTTAAGTCATTGAAGTATAAAGGAATGTTTATTTTTTTTGAAAATACTGCTCTAAATTCTGAAATTGGAAAAGAAATCATGCTGAAGCATTTGGAAAGCTTTGAGTTCAATGTAGGGAGAAATGCAGAGGAGGTAAAATCTCACTCACGAAGATATAACAGAGAGTTTTTTTCAATCACTATAAGTGAGCATTTTGAAATACTTCATAATTCGGGATTCCAAGTATACGAATTATTCTGGCATTCTTATATGCAAAGCGGTTTTTATGCAATAAAACTCTGATTTACCTTAAGTACCGCTAAATCAATCACGCCTTTCGTCTCAGCACCTGTCTTGCTTGTCTCTTTTCCGTCATCCTGCACCAAAATTCCTTGAAATACTTCAGTATTCCTGCGGAATTTTGATACAATCTGACAGCGCAATACAGGTACTGGATTTAATCAGCGCTTCCTTAATATCATACAAAAGCAAGAATCCTGCCGACCTTCATCGACAGGATTCTTGCTTTTCTGACCCATCGGAGATTCGAACTCCGGACACCTTGATTAAAAGTCAAGTGTCCCTGTTTTTGAAGAAACGAAACATTTTTTGTG
>CACYCV010000300.1 GCA_902772955.1 uncultured Ruminococcus sp. | reverse complement strand
GCGGCAGTAAACTTGGACACGGCACAACCGAGCGGAACGGAGTGGAGCGCTGCCGCGAACACGTCCTGTGCGGTCACGTACCGCCAAAGATAAAAGCGGTTTACAATTGATGAAAAATGCGTTATAATAAGTAATAAGGCGGAATAGGAGGGATTTGGTTGAAACATTTTGAAAAAACACTGATATCCAAGGAAATCTTTGACGGCCATGTCATCCATGTGACCCATGATACCGTAGAACTGGAAAACGGCAGTACGGCGTTGCGAGAGGTGGTGGGGCATCCCGGCGGCGTGTGTGTGGCAGCTTTGACGGAAGAACAAGAACTGTTGTTTGTACGTCAGTTTCGCTATCCCTATAAGGAGGTGCTTCTGGAGCTTCCGGCGGGAAAGCTGGAAAAGGGACAGAATCCTCTGGAAAACGGCAAGCGGGAGCTGCTGGAAGAAACCGGTGCTGTAGGACGGGAATATCTTACCTTGGGACAGGTCTATCCCAGCCCGGGCTATTGCGGTGAAATTATCCATTTATACTTTTGTAAGGTGGATCACTTCGATGCGCAGCGCTTGGATGAAGATGAATTTCTGGACGTGGAGAGAATTCCCTTGAAAAAAGCCGTGGAAATGGTGCTGAACGGAGAACTGCCTGATGCAAAAACGCAGATTGCCGTGCTGAAAACAGCGGCACTGCTTCAAAGACCGATGACTGTTTTGTGACCGGATTGGAGAATGCCATGATTAATCCTATTATCATTATTGTAAGCGTTGCCCTTTTGCTGTCGGTTGTTTCGGTTTGTATTATCAATAAGCCACAGAAGCCCCTGATTACAGGGGTGATGATCCTGATTCTGATTGCTTTTGTGGTGTTTACCTTCCTGATTGATAATGCGATTTCCGGTTTGTCCACGGGAGAAGCCAACGGATTGGTCAGCTTTCTGACAATGAGCGATACGCTGACCTACGAGGGACTGTCCGCCTCTTTCAATACCTTTATGTGGCTTGACATCGGCCTGATCGGTGCTTCTCTGGTATCGCTTTTCTTTGAAATTTTGATTATTCTTCGAAAGGGCGCAAAACCATGAACCCCTCTGAAACAAAACCCATCGGACTTTATCTGCACATACCCTTCTGCAGGCGGAAATGTCCCTATTGTGATTTCTTTTCCGTTTGTGATGACCGTCGGATAGAGGAATACACCGGGAAATTGTGCAACAGACTGGAAGAGGCAGGGAAGACCTGCCAGAGAGAAGCGGATACAGTCTATTTCGGCGGCGGAACACCGTCCTTGCTGGGGGCGGAACGACTTTGCCGGATTCTGGAGAAGGTGTATCAATTCTTTGGACAGAATCAGACAGAAATCACACTGGAAGTGAACCCTGAAAAAAAAGACCTGGACTTTTCTGCCTTGCGGCGGGCCGGCTTCAACAGGTTATCCATCGGATTGCAGTCTGCCAATGACAGGGAACTGCAGCTTCTGGGACGGCTCCACGACAAAAAGGATGCCGAAAACTGTATCCGTGCGGCGCAGCAGGCAGGATTTGAAAACCTTTCTCTGGATCTGATGGTGGCAACACCTTCTCAGACAAGAGACAGCCTGCTGCGTTCCATTGATTTTTGCGCCGAACACGGAGCCAGACACATTTCCGCCTACCTGTTAAAGATTGAAGAGGGTACTCCTTTTGCCGTCCGGAAGGAACAACTGTCTCTCTGCACGGAGGATGAACAGGCTGAGCGTTACTTATTGGCTGCGGAAGCACTGAAAGCCTATGGCTACCGGCAATATGAAATTTCCAATTTTTCCCTGGAAGGCTACGAAAGCCGGCATAATCTGAAATATTGGCATGATGAAGAATACCTTGGGCTGGGACCGGCCGCACATTCCTTTCTGAACGGCAGACGCTTTTTTTTCGGGCGTTCCTTTGAGGATTTCTATGAGGATCACCGGGTCGCGGACGGCAGCGGTGGAGACGAAGAAGAATTCATGATGCTGGGGCTGCGTCTGTCGGAGGGAATTACCGAGCAGCGGTTCAGGGAACGTTTCCGTCGCCCATTGCCTGCAAAATACCGTCAGCGAGGAGAAAAGCTGGTAAAGGCTGGCTATCTCGAAGCGGATGAACAGGGGATCCGGCTGACGACCCGAGGCTTTTTACTTTCCAATGCCATTATCGCGGCATTGCTGGACTAAGCCCGAAGAGAACCCTTGCGAAAACGGACTTTTATAGTAAACGAGAACACCGTGGGACAGCTTTTCGCTGACGCACGGTGTTCTCTGTCAAAGGGGATATTCTGGTGCAACGATGCCGAAATGGATTTTTTGCGGAAAAAGGAGAATTTCCTTGGAAATGATCCGGCCGTTATTTTATCTCCGGGCAGGAAATCATAGCGATTTCTTCAATGGTGTGGTGCATTTTTTCTGTAATCGGAGTGTCAGCGGCACGATAGTACATTTCCTTTCCGCTCCGGCGGGAGGTAATCAGTCCTGCGCCTTTGAGCAGCCGCAAATGATGGGAAAC
This sequence comes from uncultured Ruminococcus sp., assembly GCA_902772955.1. Lineage (GTDB taxonomy): Bacteria > Bacillota > Clostridia > Oscillospirales > Acutalibacteraceae > UBA1213. Next base: position 637 of record CACYCV010000300.1, on the reverse strand, counting down.
GGCAGGACTGGACATATTTGTTGCCGCCGCAATGTTGATAACGCACTCTTCACAATGACACAGCAGCCAGAATATCCGCAGACGGCTGGCGTCTCCTAATTGTTTCATTGCTTCCGCGACTGTCCGGACGGTTTCCAGGTCGGGCATATTTTCGATCAGACCGGCTTCCTGACCGCCGTGATCGTGCGGCAGGACAGGGGTGTTTTTCTCTGACATGACAGTTCCTCCGGATGGGATGGTTTCAGACGATTATTCGGCCTTTTCTTGTGGCTGACACGGCTTGCACCCGCATTCGTCTGGGGTCAGTGCTTTGAAAAGCTTCCAGGCAATCAGCAGATCCAGTGCGGCAATGGTCAGATTCAGCAATGCTTTCAATAATTTGAGTTTTGTCATGTGACGACCTCCCTGATGTTATTTTCTGCTTTCATAATACCACATAATTCAATAAAATTCAACTGCCGCGAGGGCGGGCGCGTGACCGCGCGGGACAATTCGCGTGCGCGTGACCGCACAGGACGATTCGCGCCTTGCTCCACTCCGTTCCGCTTGATTTCGCCGTGTCCAGCTTTACTGCCGCGGCTTCCGCTCCTCACGCTCCTCACGGAGCGCTCTGGAGCGGTTCTTTTTTGACCGGAAG
>CACYCV010000299.1 GCA_902772955.1 uncultured Ruminococcus sp. | reverse complement strand
GCGGCAGTAAACTTGGACACGGCACAACCGAGCGGAACGGAGTGGAGCGCTGCCGCGAACACGTCCTGTGCGGTCACGTACCGCCAACGGAAAAATAAGTTGACCCGTGGGGAAAAATATGCTATGATTTAAAAAGTTATACAAAGGGGAGTTGTTTGCAGACGGACTTCGAGGTGATGAAATGAGTGAAGTGAAACGGAAACGATCATCCATTCCGTGGGGCCTGATTTTCAATCTTTGTATTATTGGTTTGACCATCGGATTGATTGTTTTTTTTATCTTTTCAAAAGACGGATTGATAGACCTGCTGAATAGTGGGCTGAAAATAAATGTTTTCTGGCTGATTCTGGCGCTTGCCATGCACCTGCTGAATATCGGAATTGATGCAACGATTATCTATTTGTTTGTGCGGCGAAGTACCCCTGCCTTTACGCCATGGAATGCACTGGTCGTGTCTATGGTGGGACAGTTTTACTGCGCAGTGACACCCAGTGCCTCCGGCGGACAGCCGATGCAGATCCTTACCATGACCCGGCAGGGAGTGAAGGGCGCCAACGGATCGGCGGCACTGATTCAGAAATTTCTGGTGTGGCAGTTTGTGTTGACTTCCTATAGTATTGCGGCGATGGCACTGCGGTTTTCAATGTTTGTGCAAAGTCTCGATTTTGCCATGTGGGTGCTGACGATTGTGGGTTTCCTGGTACAGGTGCTCACCATTGTGCTTCTGCTGCTGGCTTCCTATAGTAAGCGGACCACATTCAAGGTAATCGGCGGTCTGTATAAACTGCTGGGTAAAATGCGAATATTAAAAAATGTGGATGAAAAATTAAAAAAGCTGGACGGAACCCTGACCAGCTTTCATGACTGTAACAAGGATCTGAATAAAGATAAGGGGCTGGTAGTCGAGGTTTATGTGCTGACCTTTATTCAGCTGACAGCCCTGTTTCTGGTTCCCTTCTGTATCGCCAGGTCCTTCGGACAGGACGGCGTTGGAATGTTCGATATGATCTGTGCGCAGTCCTTTGTCAGCATGGTATCCGGTCTGGTGCCGCTGCCGGGAGGCTCCGGTGCGGCGGAATATTGCTTCAGTGCCTTCTTCAGCGCCGCTTTCAATGAACAGATGATCAAATCTGCCATTCTGATCTGGCGTACCATGACCTATTATCTGACCATTATGATTTCCCTTCCCTTTGCGGCAGTCCGCAAGAAAAAAGCAGGAGAAGATGAGTCCAAAAACAGCAGCAAAGCAAAACCCTTGGCCGGTTAACGAAGCTGCCATCAGGCGGCACACTCTGTAAATGAGGTGATCCCTTGAGTACTACTCCGAAAATATCGGTCATCGTGCCGATTTATAAGGTTGAAAAATTTCTGAGAAGGTGTCTGAAATCTCTTCAGCTTCAGTCGTTTCACAACTTTGAGGTTCTGATGATTAACGATGAATCTCCTGATAACAGTGTGAAAATTGCCGAGGAATTCAGCAAAAAGGACAAGCGGTTCATTCTTTACAATAAGAAGAACGGCGGACTTTCGGATGCCCGCAATTATGGAATCGAACGGGCAAGAGGGGAGTTTATTTCGTTTATTGACAGTGATGATCATGTGCATAAGGATTTTCTGAAGGACCTGTATCTGTGTTGTGTCAAAAACAATGCCGATATGGCCTACTGTAAATTCATGTATTCCTATTTCAATACGGGACTCAAATTTCCCCGCCCCTCCAAGGCAAGATCCGGTGTCGTCAAGAAGGAGGCGGCGCTGCGCAATCTGATCCGTGACGACGTCTACCAGAGCTACGCCTGGAATAAACTCTATCGCAGAAGCCTCTTTACCGACAGCGGCATCCGCTATCCGTATATGTATTTTGAAGATGTGGCCACCAGCAGTCGGCTGCTCTATCAAGCCAATAAGCTGGCAGTCTGCGGCAAGCACCTGTATTATTATGAAAAACGCTTCGGCAGTATTGTGGGTACCATGAATTGTGAAAAAATCAATGACTACTGGCGTTCCGTTCTTTCTGACCGCAACTATTTCCAGTCGATCGGAGAATACAAGACCTATCAGGATGCCATTCTGCGGCTGGCCAAAAAAGTGCGGTATGTCAATGTGTATTCCATTGTTCGCCAGCATCTGCTGCACATGGATTTCCGCAAGATAAAGTATAATCTGGATACCAATAAGGAAATCTATGAGTTTATTGTGTCGGATCGGTATCAGGTTTCCGAGGAAAGTGTGCCGGAGATCCCCTATAAGCTGCTCCAGCCGGGTCATAAGAAAAAAGAAAAGAGAGACAAAAAATTCCCCTTCTGAACTGTGACGGACAGCCAATCCCCCAAAAACAGTCTTGCGGCAACCAATTATTATACGGCATGAGTAACGCCGGAAAACGATGAGCCTTCAGAGCTTCGTCGTTTTCCGGCATTTTATTATGATCCCTTCGGGGATGATCCTATGGTGCGCTTTTTTGTCCTGTCAGTCGGGCTCCTTTACAGTGAGAAGACGCTGGTTGCCGGGCATTCTGTAATTTTTGGAAAGTCCGTCGTCATCATACAGCAAATAAGTAATCTCCCTGTCGTTAAAGGACATAAGCTCCAGGTTCCCGAAATCCAGTGCATCGGTTGTCTCTGCCGGCTCACAGAGGGGCAGCAGCTTGTTTTTCCGGAGAAAAACAGGTACCTCATCCAGTGCGGCCTCGAAATAGTGCCAGCCCTTGGAAAGAATTTTCTCACGGACGACCTGGGCGTCCCGGAAGAGCAGCAGCTTCATGTCCTCCGGCAGATAAACGGTTCGTCCTACGGCGTTCTGCTCTACAATGGGAGCAATCATGATGCTTTCTCCTACCAGCAGCTGGTCCTCAATATGACGGGCAATTTTATCCTCTGGATATTGGAAGGCCAGGGGACGGAACATCAGCCTGTCCTCCAGGCAAGCCTTCATATATTCACTGTATAAATATGGAATCAGCCGGTAGCGCAGGGAAATAATGCCTTCAAAGGCCTTGGAGTCGCCAAAGCAGGTGCATTCCTGACGGCGGGTGCCATAGGCACTGTGATTTCGCATCAGCGGGGTAAAAATACCCAGAGCCAGCCAGCGCAGCAGCAAATCACGGGTGCAGTGACTGCCGAACCCGCCCAGATCGGCACCGCAGTACAGAAAACCGCACATATTCAGAGAGGGCATCATTTTTAGATTCAGCACAAGGTGGGACCACCAGGACTGGTTATCCCCTGTCCAGATACCGCCGTAACGGTGCATCCCGATGTAGGAGGAACGGGAAAACAGCAGCAACCGTTTGTCTGGATAAAGCTTTTCAAAGGCTTCTCCTGCAGCACGGGTCATATTGTATCCGTAGAGATTATGTACCAGATCATGACGAACGAATTTTCCGTGGATGTGATGATAAAAGGCGGCGTAATCCTCCCGTCGGTTGGCAAGACCGGAGGCCTGGTTGGTCAGTTCAAAATAGTGATTGGCACTCTGATCCGAAAAATCAAAATCCGCCAGATAGCTTTTGACCTTCTTGATTCCTTCTTCGGTAAAAAACATGGCGGGCTCGTTCATGTCGTTCCAGAAGCCTTCAATGCCGCAGTCCAGCAGGCACTTGTATTTTTCACCGAACCAGCGTCGGGCGTCCTTGTTGAGAAAATCGGGGAAATGGGTGCGTCCAGGCCAGACACCGGCCACAAAATCGGTTCCGTCCTGACGTTTGCAGAAATAACCGTTTTTCTTGCCTTCTTCAAAGATATCATAGCCGTCTTCTATTTTAACACCGGCATCAATGATGGGCACCAGCCGGATGCCTTCCTGCCGCATTTCCCGGACAAATTCGTCAAACTCCGGAAAACGTTCCTCACTGACGGTGAAATCCTTATAATCCTCCATATAATCAATATCCAGATAAACCGCATCCAGAGGAATATGATGCTCCCGATAATCGCTGACTACAGAGCGTACCTCCTCGGCGGTGGCATAGCTCCAGCGGCTTTGCTGGAAGCCAAAGGCCCAGCGGGGAGCCATGTAGCTTCTGCCGATGATTTTCCGGAACTGGTGAAGGATGTCCTCGCTGCTGCTGCCTTCGATGGTATAGAGAACAAAATCCCCTACGGAAGGGCTGATGGTCAGCACCTCCGGGTCCGTGTAGCCGATATCAAAGGTAACACTGGCGCCGCAGTCCACAAACATTCCCAGATGACGGCTTCCGTCAATCACAATCAGATTGTGGGACCCATAGAGAGACTTTTTTTCCTCGGTATGGCAGGGGTCGTCACTGTTGAAGCTCTCGTAAAGATGTCCCCGCTTGTTGATCCCGCCGGGAGCCTCTCCCAGGCCATAGACAATATCCTCCTCTTCCAGTTTGCAGGAAAAGGACAGCAGGCCTTCCTTTTGCTGCAGGACATTCAGGGCAGGAGGAAAGCCCTGCGAGGTTTCTACAGGAGTGATGACAGCCTCTGTTTCAACAGGACTGCCGAAGAGATAGCGAGTAACCATGATAACCGACTCCTCTCTGATGAGATACTTTCCTTTATTATATCATCATACCCGATGAAAATCCACTGTAGTGGGGAAACTTTTTTGCAGTCTGACTGTTTTGACCGTCGGAACACTTCCTGTTGAGAATCTTTCCGTGTTTGAAAAAAGAAAAAACAGCCATGTCCTGTCTGACAGGGTCCCCTTCATTGATCCTGTCGGGCATGACATGACTGAATTTTGCAAGAGTGACCAGAAAAACCTGCTCCTGATGACACCTTTGCATCTACTATTTTACCGTGATTTTGTCGTGAAGTCAATCGTTTTTAGATAGATTTACAAAGACGTGATGTGAAAATATTCACACGAATCCGGATTCGTTATCAAAAAATGCTTTTGGGATGATTTTTCGTTCTGACTCATTCGCTGATTTCCGGAAACAGTGGAGAATTTTTGGATGTTCGCAACATAAAAAACATAAAAAATTGTCAGAATTAGTAGTTGACACAAGAAAAATACAAAATGTTATCATTTACCCTTTAAATTATTACAAATGGTTACAAAGATTTCAATGTTGAAAACTAATTCTGACCTTCAACAGGAAAAAAGTGGATGTTTTAACTGTTTCAACCGAGTTTTCAACAGTTTTAAACTTAGGTTTCCACTTTTTAAACCGAGTTTTCAACATTTACTCTTCGTATAATGCTTTAAAATAATATTATGACGGAATAAACTCCACCGGATCCGTCAATGCTTTCAGTGAAAAAACAACGGGAGGCGCAAGAATGATTAAGGGAATCAATCACTCGATTATAGAAGTCAATGAAACCGGCAGTGCCTATTATGAACGGGCGCTGCTGTTTATCCGGCCGGAGTATGCTTCCGTGCAGCGTACGCTGCTGGAGGAGGAGGCAAAAAAAATGCTCCGGGGGATGGATATTCCCTCTTCCATCCGAAACCGGAAAAATCTCTGGAAAAAAATCCTGACAGGGATTTGCCTGACAACGGCAGGATTGCTGCTGGGAATCCTGTTGGTGAGCGGAAGATAAGAAAAATTTTCTGATTTCATGAAGCTATGGAGACAGTCCTGTGGATCACCGTATTTTTTTGCCTGCTTTCACATACAATGACAAAAACAACGGTCAGCGGGGTGAACAGGTTGAAAAAATACCTTGTCCTGAGTGTAATATTGATGTTTATGTGCGGTACGGTGCTGCGGATTGCCTATGAAGCCTCTGGCGGAGCGGTGTGGAGCCTGTTGGTTTCAGGGGTCAATCGCAGTCCCTGGGAGCAGACAAAGCCCTATGCGCTGGTTTATCTGATGTGGACATTTTTGGATCTTTCTGTTCTTCGGCCGAAGCTGCTGCACTTTGTGAGTGCCAGGTTGATTTCGCTGCACTGTTTTACCGGAGGCAGCCTTTTGCTTTTAAGCCTTTCGGGCAGCAAGTCAGGGGAGGAGACATATTCCCTTTTGCTTTTAGGGGGGGGGCTGTCCGCGGCGGTTCTGGTGGAGTACCTGCTCTACCGGCAGCCTCATCGGATTGAATTTTTGATGGTTCCCCTGCTGGTTGCTTCGGCAGGATTGCTGCTGTGTCTGATGTTCCTGACATTTTATCCGCCGGACTGGGTGCCCTTCCGCGACATCATGTCTGATTAGTTTTATCGTTTCGTAAGCAAAGTGTTTTTCACAGCACCTTGCGCTGCTGTGAACGGAGCAAGATAAGTTGGTGGTTTCTCCCCCAAGCCCCTTTGGGGTTTCGCACTCTGCGGAGTGCGCCCAGGGACGCTGTCCCTGGACCCTGCAAGCCTTTTGAAAAAGGCTTGAGCGAAAACTTTTATCTTTGCGAAGCATTCCTCTTCCAGTCAAAAGAAAACCGCTGCAGTAAAATCAGACACGCAAAACCCAGCGCAGGGTAGCGGAGCGCTGCCGCGAACACGTCCAGTGCTGTCACGCACCGCCGTTAGTGTAAAATAATTCTGGGGAAAATGCCCGGTCAGAATGCAACCGCCCCAAAGCGACGCGTAAGCGCCGTGTGGGGCGGAAG
>CACYCV010000298.1 GCA_902772955.1 uncultured Ruminococcus sp. | reverse complement strand
GAGCGGAAGCCGCGCCCAAAAAGTTTAGACACGGCCAAAACGAGCGGAACGGAGTGGAGCGCTGCCGCGAATCGTCCCGCGCGGTCACGCGCCCCCGAAAACGAACTTGGCAGAGCGTTCTTCCGGACAAATAAAGAACATCGTCAGAGAGCAAACGGAGCTAGCTTGTGGAGAAAATCGGTAAAATACGGCGGAAGAGGTGCCGAAAAACAAAGTGTCTGACCGGTACGGGGATGCTCAAACGCGATGTAATAGGCGTGAAGGCATTGCCCCTGTAAAGAGGTCAGATAATTTTTTCCGCCGTAAACAGGATCCCCCGCTACCGGATGGCCAAGAGATGCCATGTGTACACGGATCTGATGGGTTCTGCCGGTTTCGAGGGTCAGTTCTACATGAGTATAACCCTGATAGCGGGCAAGCACCCGGTAATGAGTGATGGCTTCCCTGGAATTTTTGAGGGTGACAGCCATTTTTTTCCGGTCGGTAGGATGTCTGCCGATGGGCGCATTCACGGTTCCCTCGTCTTGCTTCAGATTGCCACAGACAACTGCCTGGTATTTTCGAGTAAAGCTGTGAACCTTGATCTGTTCCGCCAGCAGCTTGTGAGAAAAATCGTTTTTGGCAACAATCAGCAGCCCGCTGGTATCCTTGTCAATCCGATGAACAATTCCCGGACGCAGCACTCCGTTGATGCCCGACAGAGAGGTGCCGCAATGATACAGAAGAGCATTCACCAGCGTCCCCTCAGGATTGCCCGCAGCAGGATGTACAACCATCCCCCGGGGTTTATTAACCACCAGAAGGTCGTCATCTTCATATACAATATCCAGCGGAATATTTTCCGGCTTTGCCTCCGGAACAACGGGATCCGGTATTTCCAGAACGATACAGTCCCCTGCTTTCAGACGGCTGTTTTTGCCCGGCACTGCTTCATTGACGGTTACATGGCCGTCCTCAATCAGCCTGACAACGGAGGAACGGGTCAGGGACGGTTCCGCTTCCGTCAACAGCTTGTCCAGTCGCATTCCGGCCTGATCCCGTTCGACCAGAAAACGTTTATGCTCCATGGGTATCACCGTCCGGAACAGTCGCAACTTCCTCCGGCGCTTTGTCTGTTTTTTCGGCCGGTTCCTGTAAATCACTTTCTTCGGCTTTTAGGGTTTCCGCTGCCGGTTCCTGGAGTGCTTCCTCCTCTGCCCGTTGAGATTCCACCGCGGTTTCTTTTATTGCTTTTTTGGATTTCGAGGAACCCTCCTGCAAAAACAGAACGACAATAAACAAAAAGGCACCGATGGTAATACAGTAATCCGCAAAGTTGCAGACCGGCGGAAAAAAGCTCAGAGAAAGATAATCCACCACATACTGCCGGAAAAGTCTGTCGATCAGATTGCCGATTCCGCCGCCGATCATCAGCATGGCGGAAATTGCAAAGAGCTTGCCGGTAAATTTTCTGGCAACAATCAGCCAGATAAACACCCCGATCAACAGCAGGGTAATCACCGCAAACAACCAGACATGATGCTGAAACATCCCGAAGGCAACACCCTCGTTGCGGACATAGGTCAGGGAAAAGACATTGCCCAGAACCGGAACGGTTTGTCCCACAGCAATATTTTCCACAACCAACCATTTGAAAAGCTGATCCAACGCAGCCAGACCTGCTGCCACAGCCAGCACTACAGCTAACATAATTTCACCTGCCATAAAAAATTTCCGATACGGCTGCCTTCCGCTTCCCGGAAAGCTTCATCATCGACTTCCGGTTTTGGGTTTTCCCTCACCGTATGTTTTTTGTCGGTTCCGTCCGGAGCTGTTTTTCTCTTTAAAAGTACCGCCAGCCTTTCCAAACGGAGGCTGGCGGTTCGGAATGTGTCCACCATGAGAGGTCAACGACATTTCCGGAAAAATAACAATTATTCTGCCTCGATCACGGCAGCACATCTTGCACACAGCGTCGGATGCACCGGATGCTGTCCGACCGTATTGCTGTAGATCCAGCAGCGTTCACACTTTTCCCCCTCTGCATGGACAACGGCGACATCCATTGAACCGGTATCCTTTTTGACAATTTCAACGGAAGAAACAATGAAGGAACCTGCCAGCTCCTTTTCTGCTTCCTTTAGGAAATCGAACTGCTCACCGGCAGCCGTCAATGTTACCTTTGCCTCCAGAGAGGAACGCAGGGTCTTGCCCTTGACCTCAACCTCGATGGCCTTTTTGACGTCATCTCTGGTTTCATGAATACGGTCCCACATGGAAACAAAGTTTTCATCCAGAACCACGCCTGTCTTGGCGGGCATATCGTTAAAGAGAACATTTTCCGCATTCACACTGCCGGCATGGGGCATGAAATGCCAGATCTCATCAGAAGTATAGGCAAGAATCGGAGCGATCATGCGTGTCATGGCGTCCAGAATCAGATAAATCGCGGTCTGGGCAGCCCGTCTGAGCTTGCCGTCCTTCTTTTCGGTATAGAGTCTGTCCTTGAGAACATCAAAGTAGAAGTTGGACATATCGACAACGCAGAAATTATGAATCGCCTGATAGACCTGATGGAAATCGAATTTATCATAGCCGTCACGAACCTTATCATTCAGGGCATCCAGCTTGGACAAGGCCCATTTATCCAGAGGCAGCAGATCCTCCAGGCTCACCTGATCCTGATCCGGATTGAAATCATACAGATTGCCCAGAATATACCGTGCCGTATTACGGATCTTACGATAGGCTTCGGAAAGCTGCTTAAGAATATCGTTGGAAATACGCACATCGGAATGATAATCGCTGGAAGCAACCCACAAACGGAGAATATCCGCACCGTACTGATCAATAATAGCCTGAGGGCTGAGTCCGTTGCCCTGAGACTTGGACATCTTTTTGCCCTCCATGTCGATAACCCAGCCATGGGTAACGGCAGCTTTATAAGGAGCCTGTCCTCTGGTGGCAATAGCGGTCAGCAGAGAAGACTGGAACCATCCTCTGTACTGATCGGCACCCTCCAGATAAAGATCGGCCGGCCATTTCAGATAGGGTCTTTCCTCACAAACGGCAGCGTGGGAAACACCAGAATCAAACCAGACATCCATGATATCTTTTTCCTTGTCAAAGGTTTTGCAGCCGCACTTGGGGCAGGCAAAGCCTTCGGGAAGAATATCCTTGGCATCCTTGGCATACCAGGCATCCGAGCCTTCCCTGGCAAAGAGATCCGCTACGGCATCCATGGCATTTTTATCAATAATCGGTTCACCGCAGTCCTTACAGAAGAAAATCGGAATCGGAACACCCCATTTTCTCTGACGGGAAATACACCAGTCTTTTCTTTCCCGCACCATCGAGGTGATTCTGTCTTCACCCCAACCGGGAATCCACTGAATCTTCTTGATAGCTTCAATAGCTTCGTCCTTAAAGTCATCCACAGAGCAGAACCACTGCTTGGTAGCCCGGAACAGTACCGGCTTTTTGCAGCGCCAGCAATGGGGATACTGGTGAATAATCTTCTCGAGAGCGAAAAGGGCATTGGTTTTTTCCAGATATTCGGCGATAGGCTTATTGGCGTCCTCCGTCAGCAGACCGGCAAACATTCCGGCTTCCTCGGTCAGTCTACCGTGGGCATCCACCGGAACCACCATGGGCAGCTCCTTATAATTACGGCAGACCTCATAGTCGTCAACACCGTGACCGGGAGCCGTATGGACGCAGCCGGTACCGCTGTCCAGGGTAACATGATTGCCTACAATCACCAAAGAAGTACGGTCCAGGAAGGGATGGGCGGTTTTCATGTATTCCAGCTCGGCGCCCTTAATGGTTCCGATCACCTCATAGTTTTCAATTCCGGCAGCTTCCATGGCAGCCACATACAGTTCTTCTGCCATGACATAAAATTCGCTGCCGCTCTTGATCAGGCTATAGTTGAATCTCGGGCCTACGCAAATAGCCACATTGGCAGGCAGAGTCCAGGTTGTGGTAGTCCAGATAACGAAATAGGTATTTTTCAGATCGGCGCCCATGGCAGTGAGCTTTCCCAGATCATCAGTCACACGGAACTTGACATAAATCGAGTGGCATGGATCCTCGGCGTATTCGATTTCCGCCTCTGCCAGAGCTGTTTCACAGTCCGGGCACCAATAGACCGGCTTGAGCCCTCTGTAAATATAGCCCTTGCAGGCCATTTCGGAAAAAATGCGGATTTGTTTGGCTTCAAAATCGTGGGTCAGGGTAATATAAGGATTATCCCATTCTCCCACAGCGCCCAGACGCTTGAACTGCTGTCTCTGGTCATCAATATAACCCAAAGCAAAATCACGGCAGATTTTTCTCAGCTCCACCTCTGAAATGGAGGTGGAATTGCCCACACCCGCCTTGGCTCTTGCTTTCAGCTCTGTAGGAAGTCCATGGGTATCCCAACCGGGCACATAAGGAGATTTGAACCCGGTCATATTCTTATATTTGACAATAATATCCTTCAGCACCTTGTTCATGGCATGACCAAGATGGATATTGCCATTGGCATAGGGAGGGCCGTCATGCAGCACATACAAGGGCTTTCCCTCATTATGCTTCATCAGCTTCTCATAAATTTTTTCTTCCTCCCAGCGCTTGAGGGTTTCCGGCTCCGATTTCGGAAGTCCCGCCCTCATGGGAAAATCTGTTTTGGGCAGATTCAGCGTACTGTTGTAATCCTGCGGCATGGGTTTTCTCTCCTCTTTCTTGAATAATCTGATATCAGGGAACCTCTGAAACCGCCTTGTCCGGCTTTCAGCGAACTCCCATTATGATATACAAGCCAAAATCCGACACACAAAAAGGTGTCGGATTGCGATGGCTATTTTGTGACAAAGTTCCCTTGTTATTCGATATCGTCTGAAAAGCGAATCGGCCGACGGCGGTTTTTCGTCGCCTGAAACCGTTCTTCCTTTTCCTTTGAACTAAAAATCACCCCGTCATCAATTTCATCAATGCTGGTGGGTTTTTTTTCCTCTGCTTTAATGCTCATGGAATTATCGGCACTCACTGCCTCCCGGATTTCATCGGCATTGCTGTCGGGCCTTTCCTGTGCTTTTTCTTCCCGTGAGGAAGCTTCTTCTTTTCCCTCTGCAGCATCCTTATCCTTTTCAGGTTCATCTTCCCAGGTGGTTTCATCAGGGGCTTCCTCCGGAGAGGGGTTCTCCTCCTGCTCCGGTTCCACCAGCATTGCGGCGGAAATATCCTCTGTCATTTCTTCAGCGGCCTTCTCTGTTGTTTCCTCAACGAATTTCTCTGCCGCTTCCGGAACATCGTCTTTTGTTTCCGGGGAAGGCACCGGTTCCTGAGCGGCTGCCTTCTGCAGCTCCTGCTCCCGTTCTTTATCCAGCACCGCCTGCGCCTTTTGATTGGTACGGATTTCCTCTGAAATTTCCCGGACCTTCTCGGCGTTCACCATTTCCACTTTGATCTGAGGACCTTCGTTTCGGCTTTCCTCGATAGCCCTGTCAGCTTCCTCCCGGATATCCTGTTCTACGGACTGGGGGGTCACAGGCTGTGCCATCGGATAGCTTTCCTCCAGTTTGGACTGGTACTGACGGAATTCCTCTGCCTTGGGCAGAGAGTTAATAATTTTCAGATGGTTTTTGTAGGAATCAATCAGCGCATCCCGGAAACGGGTCACCTCTGACTGAATCCGGATAATATGCTGCTTCTGCTGTTCGATGATTCTGTTATTCTCATCAATGCTGCTGGCTGAGCGAATCAGAGCGCTGTTCAGAATCGTCTGGGCTCTGGTGTCAGATTCCGACAAGGTGCGGGCCGATTTTTCATCCGCCTCGGCGATCATATTATCCGCCTTGGCCTTGGCATCACTGATCATAACCTCCGCCCGCAGAGAAGCGTCCCTGACAATCTTTTTGGCGGTAATCTCAGCGGTAATAATGGCATCCTGCACACTGTCAGCCTGTTCCTCATGCTTCAGGATCTGCTTATTAAGCTGTGCAATCCGGTTTTCCAGCTCTTTATTGGTCATTTCCAGCTGTCTGACCTTTTCGATGACACCGTCTACAAAGGTATCGACATCCTCAATCCGATAACCACCGATGCCCGATCTGCGAAAGCTGATATTTTCAATCTCTTCCACTGTTAGCATACAATTGTTTCCTTTCGTTTTTTCCCGGTGTTATTCCTGCCAAAAGCAGGTATGGATTCTCAGTCTCAGAAATAAATATTGTCACTTTCTACTTCGTCCATGATATCCTCACCCGAAAGCTTGACATTGCTGGGCATCACAATATAGGTATCCTCTGCAACTCTGCTGATCTTGCCGTTATGGGCATAAGCCACGCCGCTGAGGAAGTCGATAATTCTCTTGCCCACATCCTTGTTTGTCTGCTCCATGTTCAAAATGACGGTATTTCTCTTGATAAACTCATCCGCCATAGCGGTAATATCCTTGTCAAAGGTCTCCGGCTTGAAAAGCACAAACTGCACCTTGGTAGAATCATGCAGATTGATGACATTATCTGCGGCTTCCTCTCCCTGAACCCCATCCATATCAAAATGATCGGCTGCAGGAGCCTCAGCAGCGGGTGCTGCTTCTTCCTCTTCCTCTGCGCCATAGTAATCATCGTAATCGATTTCTTCCTCCGGCTGCTTCAGCATATTTTTAAATTTTCCCATAAAACCTGCCATAATTTTGTATCCTCCGTTATCTGTATATTCTTGCACCAAACAGCTTTGAGCCTACTCTTACCATATTGGCGCCCGAAAGTATCGCTTCGGTATAGTCATCGGACATTCCCATGGAAAGAAAGTCCATACTTACATTATCTAATGTTTTGCCTGAAATGTCAATAAATAATTGATACATCTTATCAAAAAATTTGCAAACGTCTGATTTTTTGTCACATATCGGCGGTATTGTCATCAAGCCTCTCACCCGGATCCGGGACAATTGTGCCGTCTGACACAGCAGCTCTTCCAGCTCTTCCTCCATAACGCCGGATTTATTGGGTTCTCTGCCGATATTGACCTCAAGGAGAATATCCGTCATCCTCTGCTGCTTTTCCGACTGGGTATTGATTTCCTTTGCCAAACGGAAGCTGTCTACCGATTGAATCATAGAGACTTTACCCACAATCTGCCGGACCTTGTTGGTCTGCAGGTGCCCGATAAACTGCAGATCGCAGTGCTGCAGGTCATATTCGTCGTATTTGGACAGCAGCTCCTGAACCTTGTTTTCTCCGATATGTCCCAATCCCAGGGAAATCGCATAATTAATCAAAGCAGGCTCCACCGTTTTGGTAGCCGCCAGCAGGGTAACCTCCTCCGGCTTTCTGCCGGAGCGTATGGCTGCCTTTGCGATGTTTTCGGTAATCTCCAGATAATTGCTTCTGACATCCTGCTGTCTGTCAGTTAGTTCTGATAATTTTTCCATTATAGAGATTTGCCCCCTCTACAATAATATCGTCATAGACCTGCACAATACCCACATCATCAGAAAAGGCCTCTGCGTCCTTGCCGGAATCGCTGATGACATAATCCTCTCCCGAATAAATCGGAATGATCTGCCGGAAGGCAACCTCTTCTCCGATCTTGATATAGACACCCGGAATGGATTTAGTCTGAGTTGTTTCATTTCCTTTGTCATCCGTCACGGTTCTGGACAGCTCCATATCATGCACGGCGCTTTTGGGAATATAGATTCCCTGAAAGCTTTCCACTATAATAGAGAAATTGCCCTTTCGCAGAGCGGCCATTTCATCGTTCATGAAGGTTCCCTTGAGAATCACCACCGCATCGGAGGATTTGCTTGCCTGATTGATGGAATGCAGCTCCACCCGGATTTTTTCGTTGGACACCACGGGAATATCCAGCATCAGGCTGGAGGCATTCTTGATTTTCAGAGCATCCTCCGAACTGACCGGACAAGCAGCATACCAGTAAACCCCGCCGATGGTTTTGCCGATTACATGATCCGATACCTCTTTTTTCTCCAGCTTTTCGATCTGTATGTCCTCCGGCAGAATCTCTTCCACCTGTGAAACGGTAAACAGATTTTCATAGCCGTCCGCACTGCTGACAAAATAGCCGGTCGCCTTGGCTTTGATTTCCTTACTCTTTTTTCTTTGGGAATCAGAGGCCTCCAGCTTGTTCAGGCGGTCCTCCAGCTGACTGATCCGTTCCGAAAAATCCTTGGCCTTTCCGGTAATCAGCTGGCGCTCATTGATATAATGAAGAGCATCGTCCGCACACTCCTCAGCTTCCCCGAAATTTTTTGTGTTAATCTCAACAGCAGCCTTCATCAGGTTATCGCAGATATTCTTGTCAATTTCATCGGGTGTTTTGGTAAAGGTTTCCGAGTTCGTCTGCAGCAGACGAAGAGCCTCCACCTTCTTTTTCAGTCTTTCAATTTCATGCTTGGTGCCCGCCGAGGTGGCACTGTCAAAAACACCTGCCACGGTTTCGTTCACAGAAACCTTATCGCCGTCATTCACGGTGTAGGAAATCACTCCGTCTCCGTTGTATTCAATCAGCGTCTCGTCATGAATAATAAAGCAGTCGCACGAAATCGACTGATAGGCGACGGTTTCCTTGGCAACAATGGTTTTGACCTGGGTAAAGCTCGCCCGACACACGACATAGATCACATAGGTAATCACCAACAAGGTCAGCAATGCCATGATGATTCGTTTGAGCATCGTCGGTTTTTCCATATCCTCTCCCCTTTTTTGCTGTCAGACCCGGCAGGTACTTACACCTGCTGTGATAAAGCTTCCTCTGTTTTCGGCCGGATACCGGCCTGACGCAGAATATTTTCCGCCTCAGCCAGTACGCTTTCACAGCCGTCCACCTCGATCCAATGAATATAATCATCCCGCTTGAACCAGGTAATCTGTCGTTTGGCATACCGGCGGGACTCCATTTTCAGCTTTTCCGCAGCCGCCTCCAGGGTAATCTTTCCGTCCAAATAGGGTTTCAGCTCCTTATAGCCGATGGCGGCGGAGGAGGTGATGCTCTTTTCGGAGGAATAAAACCGATCCGCCTCTGACAGCAATCCCCGTGTCAGCATCAGATCCACCCTACGATTGATGCGCTCATACAGATTCTGCCGATCGGCAAAGGTCAGACCGATGGCGGTAACATCATAGGGAGAAGGCTCCAGTTTCGAAAGGGAAAGCTGTTCGCTCATGGTAATACCGGTTGCCCGATAGATTTCAATGGCACGGACAATACGCTTGCCGTCATTGGGGGAGAGTCTTGCCGCTGATTCCGGATCAAATTCCGCCAGCTCCTGCAGCAGCGCTTCACCGCCCTCTTTTTCATAACGTTCATTCAGCTCATTGCGAAGCTGCTCATCGGGATCCTCCGGCGAAAAGCTGATGTTGTCAATGAGAGAACGGATATACAGTCCGGAGCCGCCGCACAGAATCGGCAGCTTGCCTCTGGCAATAATATCATCAATCGCCTCCGAAGCCAGACGGACATAATCCGACACGGAAAAGGTTTCGCTGGGAGAAATAAAGCTCATCAGGTGATGGGGAATTCCCTGCATTTCCTCTTCGGTAGGCTTGGCGCTGGCAATTTCCATGCCCTGATAAATCTGCATGGAATCCGCCGAAACAATTTCACCGTCATATTCCTTGGCCAGTTGGATGGCAAGATCGGTTTTTCCCGAAGCGGTAGGTCCCACCACCGCTACGATTCTTTTCTTTTCTTTGATTCCCTTCACAACTGGCGCAGAACGCTTCTTTTTATCAGACAGAATGATTTCTCTCATAGCATCCACCGCTGTACGGATGGCCGCTGTCAGGTCAAAATCATCCCGGTCTTCTTTTCCCTGACTCTTTCTTTCCTGATTCCACAGAGCATGGAGCACACAGCCCATGCGGACATTTCTGGCAGCCGCTACTGTAAACAGCGCAGCCGTTTCCATTTCGGACGCCAATACGCCCAGACGCTTCCAGGCATTCCACTTATGCTTCAGTTTAAAGTCAATCGGCATGGTTTCGGGAGAATGCTGTCCGTAAAAGGAATCCTTGCTCTGCACGATTCCCGTATGCGCCCGGAAGCCGTTTTTCTCCGCCGCCGTCCTGAGAGCGCAGACCATATCAAAATCCGCCGCTGCGGGAAATTCCAACGGTGCATATTCCTTGGAGGTTCCCTCCATACGAACGGCAGCGGTAGGAATCACCAGGTCGCCGGGTATCACCGCCTCGTTCATACCGCCGCAGGTACCTGTCCGGACAGCCGCCTGCAAGCCTGCCTGAACCAGTTCCTCCAGGGCAATGGCGGCAGAAGGACCTCCGATACCGGTAGACAAAACGATTACCCTTTCCCCTGCCAGTGTTCCCTGCCAGGAAGTAAACTCCCGATTGGAAGCCAGCGGTGCCGGATCCTCCAGATAGCGGGCAATCAGCGGCACCCTTGCGGGATCTCCCGGCAAAATAGCATACGCTGCCCCTTGTTCCCTGGCAATGCCGATATGAAACAGCTTTTCTTCATTCACAATCTGACACTCCTTTTATTGATCAAAACATATCCTTACGCTTCAGCACAAAATACATCACCAGCATCAATGCACCTGACAGTGCCACCGGGAACCACCACAGTTCATCAATCGGCAGACCGTTGTCAATATTCATTCCATAAAACCCGGAAATCACGGTAGGCACAGAAACCAGCAGGGTCAGAGAGGCCTGGATTTTCATGATAACGTTCAGGTTATTGGAGATAATGGAAGCGAACACATCCATGGTACCCGTCAGAATGTTCAGGTGAATGGCCGCCATATCCACTGCCTGCTTGATCTCAATCAGCACATCCTCCAGCAGATCCTGATCCTCGTCATACAGCTTGATAATCCTGCCCCGCATGATTTTTTCCAATGTCAGCTCGTTGGCCTTGAGAGAGGAAGAAAAATACACCAGGGATTTTTCGATATCCAGCAGCTGATGCAGCTCTTTGTTTTGTGCGGAGCGGCGCAGTTCACGCTCGATGCGGTTATTGATCTTATCGATCTGTTTCAGATACTGCAGATACTTAGTAGCCATCCGCAGCATAATATGCAGCACAAAATGAGTCTTGTATCCGGTAATGACATTTTTGACCACGCCCTCTGAAAATTCGCTGAGAACGGTATTTTCATTCAGGGCAACGGTAATGACATTCTTATCCGTGATCATGATGGCAATCGGCATGGTGGAATAGGTAATGTTCTGATTGACCTTCTCCACTACCGGGGCATCAATGATAATCAGAGTCGTGCCGTCCTCACTGTCGATATGGGAGGATTCCTCCTCGTCCAGTGCGGAACGCATCAATTCCGGCGGAATCTTGAAAAAGTCCAGCAAATGCTGAATCTCCTCCTCCTCCGGGGCAATACAGTTCACCCAGCAGCCCTGTTCATATTCCTTGATTTCTTCAATCCGTCCGTCGACGGTTTTGTAATAACTGATCATAGCAGGCGCCTCTTTCTCTGACAGGCACCCGGAGGTTTCCGCGCATCCTGTCGTTTATTTTGATATCATCACTGCGTTTTCCATAAGGATCAGGACTCACGAACAACCACCTCACTCATTTTTGCGGATACATAGTCATTATAATATTTTTCGGATCAATAATCAAGTCAAAATCATCAAATGGACACGAAAATCAATTTTGAAAAGCATTAACATTTGCATAATAGCATTCTTCACAGCAGCTTAGGCTGCTGTGAAGAATGAATGAGAAGTTGGTGGCTTCTCCCCCAAACCCCTATGGTGTTTCGCACTCTGCGGAGTGCGCCCAGGGCCGCCGTCCCTGGACCCTGCAAGCCTTTTGAAAAAGGCTTGAGCGAAAACTTTTGCGCATGCAAAGCATCCTTCCGATAATAATGCAACCACCCCAAAGCGGCGCGTTAGCATCGTGCGGGGTGGTTGCCGCGGACAAAAAAGCATAGGCACGGAGAAACCAAGCGGAACGGAGTGGAGCGCTGCCGCGAATCGTCCCGCTCGGTCACGCGCTGGGGCAAAACCCCAAGATTAGCCGGGCAAAATTGATTTCCGTGATCAAAGAAAACAAACAAAATCAAAAAAACAGGAACGCTCCAAAAACAAAGCAAAAGCAAGGAGTACCGGAAAAAACCAGTACTCCTGCTGCGGACTCATTTTGTACAGACGGATCGTCGATTTTGACCACTCTCACCGTTCCGTATTTTTTCTTTCGGATCACCTGACAAGGGCAACATTTTCATCGCCAAGGCGTTTTTTCAGTTCCCCGAGCATGACGCCGTTGGCATCCACCCACATGGACGCCGGTGTTTGCCAAAGGGTCTTGCTTTCCATAAAATAGATATACAAAGGCGTGGTTCCGTCAAAAATATCCGTAACCTGCACCGCTCTCACATATTCACGACAGGTATTGTTCCGGACCCGCAGATATAAACCGGGCTTCCTTGTTTTTTTCGGGGCCGACTTCTCCTCAGGCGGCTTGCTGTCAGCCTGAGATAAGGACAGAACCTTGGGAGCCGTTTGCACGGTATCACAGATCAGCTTCCTGTCATCCTCATCACGGCTGTTGACGACTGCGGCAATTCTCAGGATGCTTCCCTCCTGCAGCAGTGCGCCAAATTCCGCCAGGGTATTGGGAAAAACAATCATTTCCATGGAGCCGTATTTATCCTCAATGTCCACAAAGGCCATTTGCTGCCCGTTTTTGGTGGTTTTCAGCTTGACCTTTCCCACAATCGCAAAAACATCCACCCTCTTGCCGTCATAATAGGAACGATCTTCATTGGCAAGAATATCGTTGATCCTGTCTGCATGAACCGCCGTCATCATATCATCATATTCCGACAGAGGATGTCCTGTCAGATACAGGCCTGCACTCTGTTTCTCCATTTCCAGCAGATCTCCCGGGGGAAATTCCGACACCACCGGAAGGGTCGGTTCATTGGAGTGTCCGTCCGAGGTCATGCCAAACAGATCCAGCTGTCCCTCAATACTCCTGCTTCGCTCAGAGGAAAGAAAATCCAGAAAGGTATCCACCGACAACAGCATCTGACGGCGGTTGGCTCCCAGCCCATCTAAGGCTCCGCAGCGGATCAGGCTTTCCAGGGCCCGGCGGTTCAGTTCATTGCCGTACATCCGGCTGCAAAAATCAAAGAACGACACAAACCGGCCGTTCTGACGTTCCCGGATGATTTTTTCAATCAGTCCTCTTCCCAGATTCTTGACCGCCATCAGACCGAACCGGATACGGCTGCCATAAACCGCAAAGCCCACATCACTTTCGTTGACATGAGGAGGAATCACACGAATGCCATGACGGGCACATTCGTCAATATACACCGCCACCTTACCGGACTGATCCAGCACACTGGTCAGCAGAGCGGCAAAATAAGGACACGGAAAGTGTTTTTTCAGATAAGCCGTCTGATAGGAAATCAGAGCATAGCAGGCAGCGTGGGATTTATTGAAAGCATAAGAGGCGAAGCTCTCCATTTCCGAGAAGATTGCCTTGGCAGTATCCTCCGGTACCCCTCTGCGAACGCAGCCCTCCACTGCCACCTTACCGCTTTCATCCGTCAGACCGTAAATAAAAACTTTTCGCTCCTGTTCCATCACACTCTTCTTCTTTTTGGACATTGCCCTGCGGACAATATCCGCTCTGCCAAGAGAATAGCCTGCCAGAGAGCGGAAAATCTGCATAACCTGTTCCTGATACACAATACAGCCATAGGTCACCTTCAGAATCGGCTCCAGCAGCGGATGAGCATAGGTAATGGCTTCCGGATGGTGACGGTTCTCGATATAACGGGGAATAGAATCCATCGGACCCGGACGATACAGAGAAATCACGGCAATAATATCCTCCAGGTTTTCCGGCTTCAGCTGGGTCAGGACATTTTTCATTCCGGCGGATTCAAACTGGAAAACCCCCTCCGTATCCCCCTGTGCAAACAGCTCAAATACCTCTTTATCATCATCAGGAATCGTATCCACCCGGAAATCCGGCTCCTGTCGGCGTATGGTCACCTCGGCATCATGCAGCACAGTCAGATTCCTCAGTCCCAGAAAATCCATTTTCAGCAGCCCCAGCTCATCCAGGGTGGTCATCGTAAACTGCGTTACTACGGCATCGTCATTTTTGGCCAGGGGAACGTAATCGCTGACCGGCCGTTCCGTAATGACCACTCCTGCCGCATGGGTGGTGGTATGGCGGGGAGTTCCTTCCAGCTTGTCAGCAGTATCAATCAGCTCACGGATCTGCCGATCCGTTTCATACAGCTCTTTCAGCTCCTTGGAAATTTTCAATGCCTTTTGAATGGTCATTCCCAGATCTCCCGGAATCAGCTTGGCCACCTTGTCGCATAAAGCATAGGGCAATCCAAGGGCACGTCCGACATCTCTGACAGCGCCCTTGGCTGCCATCGTACCAAAGGCAGCAATCTGGGCAACATGATCACTGCCGTATTTCCGGATGACGTAATCAATGACCTCCTGCCGGCGATCCTTGCAGAAATCCACATCAAAATCCGGCATACTGACACGTTCCGGATTGAGGAACCGTTCAAACAGAAGGTGATATTTCATCGGATCAATCCCGGTGATCCCGATACAATAGGCCGCGAGACTTCCCGCTCCGGAGCCTCGTCCCGCTCCCACCGGAATTCCGTTGCTTTTGGCATAGCTGACATAATCATTGACAATCAGATAATAATCCACATAGCCCATCTTGGAAATGGTTTCGATTTCATAATCCAGCCGGTCTGTCAATTCTCTGGAAGGGTGACTGCCGTAATGCCGGAACAGCCCCTGATAACACTGTTCCCGGAAATATTCCGTATGATCCCGATGATCCGGCACCTCAAAATGCGGCAGCTTGAGCTTTCCGAATTCAAAAGTCACCTGACAGCGGCCGGCAATTTTATCCGTATTCTCAATTGCCTCAGGGCAGTCCGGAAACAGCGCCCGCATTTCCTCTTCGCTTTTGACATAGAATTCCTCCGTGGGAAAACGCATGGGATTGTCATCATGAACGGTATGGTTTGTCTGGATACATAACAAAATATCCTGCAGCCGGCTGTCCTCACGGGTCAGATAATGGCAGTCATTGGTGGCCACCAGAGGAATCCCGCATTCCCGGGAGAGATTCATCAGCAAAGGATTGATTCTCTTTTGCTGATCGATTCCATGATCCTGCAGCTCCAGGTAAAAATGATCCTTGCCGAAAATTTCCCGGTAGGTCAGCGCGTGTTCCTTTGCGGCAGCGTAATTTCCGTTTGCCAGGGCTCTGGGAATTTCTCCTGCCAGGCAGGCTGACAAGGCAATCAGTCCCTCGTGATATTGCCGCAGCTGCTCCAGATCCACCCGCGGCTTTCCGTAAAAGCCCTCTGTCCATGCCAGAGAATTCAGCTTGATCAGATTCCGGTAGCCCACTTCGTTTTCACACAGCAGTACCAGATGGCGGCTTTCCCGATCCAGCTCCGCATTCCGGTCGGTATGCTTCCGGGGGGACACATAGACCTCACAGCCAATAATTGGCTTGATGCCCTCCTTCAGCGCCGCTTTATAAAAATCCACTACGCCATACATGGCGCCGTGATCGGTAATGGCAACGGCATTCATGCCGAGGGCTTTCGTTCGCCGTACCAGATCCTGAATCCGGCAGGCACCATCCAGCAAGCTGTATTCGGTATGTACGTGCAGATGAACAAACGGCATCTGCTGTCACCTCCCTTTCCTTTATCGGGACACCTCTTCCACCGGACTCTTAAAATACATATAAACCTGACATTTAATCATTCCGTTGTAGAGCTTACGCCGCTTATCGGCAGGACGTCCGAACTGAGTTTCAAAGTTTTCGTCCGGACTGATGATACAGTAGCTGAAGCCCTGCCGCCGAAGAAACTTTTCTCCCATCACGCGGTACAGATCTCTTGCCTGCTCCATATCCAGCAGCCGTTCTCCGTAGGGAGGGTTGCAGATGACCGCCGCGCGCTTCCCGTCAAGGGAAAAGTCACGGATATCCCGCCGCTCCACACGAATCCGTTTTTCCACACCGGCCTTGCGGGCATTCTCCATGGTCAATGTCACGGCTTCCTGGTCAATGTCATAGCCAAAGGCCTGAAACTCTGCGTCATGACGAACCAGATCGGAGGCTCTTTCCCGTTCCGTACGCCAGACGAAAGAGGGCACCACGCTCCATTTTTCGGCGGCAAAGCTTCTGCGGATCCCCGGAGCAATATTCAGAGCCTTCAGGGCGGATTCAATCAGGATCGTTCCGGAACCGCAGAAGGGGTCAATCACCGTACTGAAGGGTCTGACCCTTGAAAGCTCAGCCATGGCAGCGGCAAGGGTTTCTTTGATAGGCGCAGCGGCAGCATTGGCACGATAGCCGCGTTTATGCAGACCGGCACCGCTGGTATCCAGCAGAATGCTGCACTGATTTTTGAGAATCAGAAACTGAATCTGATGCAGACTGCCGCTTTCCTCCAGCCAGGAGGTGCCGTATTTGCTGCCAAGACGTTTGGCCACCGCCTTTTTGATTATTTTCTGACAGTCAGGCACACTGGTCAGCTTGGAACTGACACTATGTCCCTTGACCGGAAACGCATCCTTGGCTCCGATCAGCTCCTCCCAGGGAATCTTACTGACCCCCTGAAACAGATCCTCAAAGCTGTACACAGGAAATTCTCCCAGCAGCACCTGGATCCGTTCGGCATATCTTGACCCGATATTGGCTCTGGCAAGGGTAGAAAAATCTCCTTCAAACAACACACGTCCGTTTTCGGCGCGGACATTCCTGATTTCCATTCGTTTCAGCTCGTCAGCACAAATACCTTCCAGTCCCAGCAGGCACGGCGCGGAAAATTGCAGCATATTCATAATCATTCCTCCGGTCAAACAGTTTCTTCTTTCCTCTATTGTACCCCATACAAATACAAAAATCAATTCCAAAACCCCTTTGCCGTGCGCAAACCCCACAAGGGGGGCTTCTCGCCCCCTTGGACCCCTCGGCAGGGACGCAGCCCCTGCACCCGGTGTCTGAATGATGGTGAAATAACCGGAAGAACGCTTCTCTAAGTTAGAAGTTTCGCCAGCCTTTTCAAAGGCTGCGGGGTCCATGGGGCAGAGCCCCTTGTCGCACTCCGCAGAGTGCGAAATCCAACCTGTGTGGGGCGGAAGCCGCGGCAGTAAAGCTGGACACGGCGAAATCAAGCGGAACGGAGTGGAGCAAGGCGCGAACACGTCCAGCGGG
>CACYCV010000297.1 GCA_902772955.1 uncultured Ruminococcus sp. | reverse complement strand
TCCTGCTGCGTCCGGGACACAGACATCCGGAACTTCCCCCATCAGCACAATTTTCCCCACTACCAGCACCGATATCACGACTCCCCAGAATTCGACACCGGTTCCCACAGAAACATCAACTCCTACTCCTACCCCTACACCGACTCCTACACCCACTGATGCTTCCGCTATTGTGGGCAGCTATTCTATGGGCGTTTCCGAGGCGGCGCTGCAGGCTCTGACGGAGGAGCAGAAGACTCAGCTGATGCAGTTTATCAATGCTACCAGCATTGCCTTCAATGCCGATGGCACAATTACCGGCAGCTATGGCGGACAGAGCTTTGCCGGCACCTGGTCCATGAATGCGGACGGCACCATTACCATGAGCATGAACGGTAACACGGTCAACGGCGTCTATGAAAACGGCATTATTTACGACCCCAACGATCCTTCTACTTATTTCCAGAAGGGCGGCAGTGTCACTCCTACACCTACTCCGACACCGACTCCGACTCCTACTCCCACGCCCACTCCCGTTGACAGCTCCAGTGTTATTGGCTCCTATTCCATCGGTGTCTCCGATCAGGTCATGGCATCTCTGACGGAAGAACAAAAGGCTCAGATTCAGCAGCTGGTCAGCACCTCCTCCATAACACTGAATGCCGACGGCACCATGTCAGGCACTGCCTTGGGACAAAACATGACCGGCACCTGGTCCATGACCGCAGACGGCAAGGTTTCCGTCACTCTGAACGGTGTCACTCAGGAATGGACCTTTGAAAACGGTATTCTGTACGATCCCGACGATCCTGGCAGCTATTTCATCAAGAACTGATTTCATTCTCCTTTTCACTTCCCCTTACATTCATACAGCCGGCGACACCCTCTGGTTACGGAAGATGCCGCCGGCCGTTTTTACGACCGGATAAATTGTCAGGAAAGATTTTTGCAGGGAAATCAGAAGCCGAAAAAACCTCCGGAGGCCAGGTTAATGTTTGTCTCCGGAGGTTTTTGATTTTCAGATGTTTTTTTCAGAAAAAGACAGCCGACCAGACACTGCCGACCACACGCCAGATGCCGCGGAACCATTCCACCGCATAACAAAGGCCGAAAATCACCGGCTGATGTACCAGATAGATCAGCAGGGAATGCTTTCCTAAGAAACTGAAAAACGGAATATGTCTTTTGTAGGCAAATTTCGGATATTTTTTTCTCACCGATTCTCTGCCCAGGAAGGCGCCCACGAAAAACAGGAACAGCCAGGGCATCAGCGGAAAATAATCACTGGAAGAAAATCCATTGGCCGGAAAGCCAAACATAAAAAGATATTGGGTAGAATACCAGCTGTCTGGCATTCTGACGGAAAACAGGAATGGCAGGCCGAAAACCCTGTCATTAATCTGATAGGTCAGAAAAAACAAAACAAGATTGACAGCCACACCCACCCAGACAGGAATCAGCCGAAGGTATTTCCCGATCAGGCCGAAGAGAATCATTCCCACCGCCAGCATGTGGAGTATGCCGAAGCGGATCATATCCTTGTCTCCCAACGCCCAGAAGGTTATCAGAGAAACCGCCAGGGCAATCAAGGCCAATTTGACGCCCCTTCGGAGGTTGGAATGACTGAGGTTACAGGCAATGCCGGAAATCAGAATAAACAGGCCCGCAAAATAGGGTTCGGCAGGCATAAAAAAGTTCACCAGCACATAACCCCAGTGAATATTAAAAAAATAGCCGACCGTAAAGAACGCATGGTAGAATACCATACAGAAAATCGCAAATCCCCGCAGTTCATCCAGCAGGTGAATCCGGAGCTTCCCTTTTGGTGCAGCGCCGGACTTTTTAGCGGGTGCTTTGGAGGAGGATGACCCGGAGGGTCTGGCAGCAGTCATGAAATCGCCTCTTTTGTTTTAGTCCCGTTTATGATATAATTCGGGTAAGCATTTCTATTATACCAGCAAACAAACGGTTTCGCAAGAGAAAGGAGCCAAAACATGAAGAAAGCATCAGAAATCGGAGCGCGCGCCACAGTAACCGCAACGGTCACCGAAAGACTTACCGCCAAGGTAATGGGCAGCGGGTCACTTCCGGTACTGGCAACACCGGCAGTGGCCGCATTGATGGAAAAAGCCGCCTGTGAGGTGTTATCTGACACCTTAGACGACGGCATTACCACAGTAGGCACACAGATTTCCATCGAACACCTCAGTGCAAGCCCCATTGGTGCGGAAATTTCCGTCACCGCAGTCCTCACCGTCATCGACGGCCGGAAATACTGCTTTGACCTTACCGCATCTGACAATGCCGGCCTGATCGCCAAGGGAACTCACCAGCGTTTCGCGGTGAAATCGGAGCGCTTTCTAGAAAAAGCCGCAGAAAAGCTCTCCGTATGAGAACGGACTTTTTAAAACTTTTTCCATTTCTATACAAAGCCCGGCACACTTTTTTTGTGTGACAGGCTTTGTTTGCAGCAGCTTACGCTGCTGGAAAGGGAGCATAATAAGTTGGTGGCTTCGCCCCCAAG
>CACYCV010000296.1 GCA_902772955.1 uncultured Ruminococcus sp. | reverse complement strand
TATGATAAAAGTAATGTTCATCTGCCACGGCAATATCTGCCGCAGTCCTATGGCGGAATTCATCATGAAAGATATTGTCCGGAAGCATCACCGGGAAAAGGATTTTCAGATTGCCTCCGCTGCGACTTCTGCAGAGGAACTGGGGAACCCTGTCTATCCTCCTGCCCGGCGCAAGCTGCTGGAGCACGGCATCCGCTGTGACGGCAAAACCGCCCGACAAATGACCCTGCAGGATTATCATGATTATGATCTGCTGATCGTCATGGATTTCAACAATATGAAAAACGCCAAACGCATCATCGGCAACGATTCCGACAACAAGCTGCGGATGCTGATGGACTATACCGATGCCAAAGGCGCCGTTTCCGATCCATGGTACACCCGGGATTTTGACAAGGCCTACAACGACATTGCCAAAGGCTGTCAGGGACTGTTTGATACACTCTGCCGGAAAGAAAAGGAAGGCCGCTTTTCCTGATAAATATCTTCTGACCGCAAAAAGCCGATGAAGTGTTTCTGCTTCATCGGCTTTCTGTGTGATTCCGACTTGCCGCACATTGCAGTGTGACAATTACGTATCAGTTTCCGGTTGATCGGCTGCTGCTTTTGCTGCGGCAGCCCCTTACTTTTTATCTGTTTTCGCCGCTTTACGTTCCGCTCTGGTGAGTTTGTGATCGGGGCTGATAGCCTTATCTTCCTCTTCGGCTCGTCCCTCCTCCTCGGAGAAATCTGTGCCTTCCTCGGCTGCGGCTGTATCGCCGCTGATTCTCAGCATCAGCTGATCATAGGTAACACCGTATTTCTTTGCAATATCCTGTGCATAGCTGACGCCCTCCGGCGGAGCAATAAAGATTTTATAGGAGCGCTTGCCTTCGTGAATACCGGTAATCAGACTGGCTACCTTACGGATGCCCTGAACATGGTCGTTGACATCATTCAGGTTCATTGCCAGCTCGTGCATGTGGGTATTGAACACCGTTCTGGCGCCAAGGAACCGCAGTGCCCGGACCACATCCTTGGCAATATACAAGCCCTCGGCAAAGGAGGTCGTGGCCAGGGATTCGTTAAAGAGCAACAGACTCTCGCTGGTTGCCTGACCGAAAATCTCGCTCATACGCTTAGATTCCTCACCCAGACGTCCCAGGTTGACGGTTTTGTTTTCATCGGCAGGGAAATGGGTATAGATACAGTCTACCGGACTGATCACAGCACTTTCTGCAGGCACATAGATACCGCACTGGGCAAACAAAAACAGCAAGCCGACGGCCTGGGTCAAAGTCGTTTTACCGCCCCGGTTCGGTCCGGTCATAATGTAGATACCATGCTCCGGTGTAAACTCAAAGTCATTGCGGATAATGTCAATATTCTTGCCCTTGACAGTCTGAATGGCCAATTTGAAATTATAAACTCCCTTTGCAACCAGATCACCTCCGGCCGGTGCCGTAATCTCCGGCTTGCACATGGGAATACCCTTCTGTCTGACCTTCTCAATGTAATCCGCCCAGCGGATGTAGAAAATGAATTCCGGAATCATTTTGGTCAGGCTGTAGCCGCTGATGTTGGTATAACGGGAAAGCTTATTTTTCAGCTGCTTGACGGTATGTCCCAGCATTTCCGTTACGACACGGCTCAGGTTCCGCATCAGAGGATCGTCTCCGCTGACGCTTCCCACGGTATGAATCTTGGTCATGCCGTCAAAGCTGGTACCTCCATGAATCATATTCTTTTTGGAGGAATAATCCAGGAAGCGGCTGAGCACACCGGGCTTGGAGAAGGGTTTATCGTTGATGGATACAATGCCCACCTCTACAGGCATCATCCGGTTATCCAGATTGACGCCAAGAGAGATGCTCTTGACCTGACCGACTTCACTCACCAGCTCCTTGATATCATCATGCAGATATTCAAATCCGCTGTCCGTAAAAATGGATCCCACAAAGTCCTTGAGCTTATGAAGTCCCTCCGACTGAATGGGGTGCTCGGTCAGGGAGGTATGAATACCGGAAATACAGTTGACATAGATATCCAGCTCCTGCAGGCGGTTGAGCAGCTGCCAGATCGGTGCCGCTGTGGCATCCTTGACGGACTTTTCCAGTTCCTTCAGATAGGCCAGCTCCTCCAACAGCTCCTTGATGCGCTCCCGCAGCTTCGGAAAATGAAGCAGGTCGTCAAAAACATCCCGGCGATAACGGATCACCTCGGGATCCTTTTCCATGGTAATCATGATATTCTTGATAATATTCTGTTCAAAGGGTTCTCCTGTCAGTTCTTCGCAAATGTAATCGAGGGAAAGGTCGTTGCAGGCCTCTTCTGAAAGTTTTTTACCGGTGGATTTATTCTTGTCCGGAAACAGCAGGCTGAAATCAGGCATTTTGACACTTCCTTTTCTTATTGATCTTGAGCTGCATTTGCTTGGCTTTTCTGTTTTCTATTATAAGTCATTTTTTCGATAAAAACAAGCAACCAGCACGCTTATCACTCCACAATCCGATGATTGATTCAACTATCAGTTGATATTCTCTTGCTGACACAGTCTTCCTCCGGAGTTTGGAGCGAGAAATTGAAACAACCGTTTACGCAGGGGGCTTTCCGATCGCCCCCAAGCCCCTATGGAGTTTCGCACTCTGCGGAGTGCGACCAGGGGTTCCACCCCATGGACCCCGCAGCCTTTGAAAAGGCTGGCGAAACCTTTAACTTAGCGAAGCGGTGCGTTGGTACAATAAACCACCCCAAAGCGGCGCGTAAGCGTCGTGTGGGGTGGAAGCCGCGGCAGTAAGCTAAGACACGGCGAAACCGAGCGAAACGGAGTGAAGCAAGGCGCGAATTGTCCAGCGCGGTCACGCGCCGGAGTGAAGCAAGGCGCGAATTGTTCAGCGCGGTCACGCGCC
>CACYCV010000295.1 GCA_902772955.1 uncultured Ruminococcus sp. | reverse complement strand
CTTTACCGGGGTAAGGGGGTCTACGCTTTCCATATAGCGGGAGATAATCGTCGCGAACTGGGCGCGGGTGGCATTGTTTGCGGGCTGAAGATAAGACTTTCCGCCGGAGCCGACGCCATTGATGAGTTCGGCGCCCACAGACCAGGCCATGGCCTCCGTAGCGTAGGAATGGACCTTCCCGGCGTCAGGGAAACTGCCGAGATCTGCAGGCTCTGCCTGTGCCTTGCCTTCAGATCTGGCGTAGCGATAGAGGATGGCGGCCAGCTGTTCGCGCGTGATGCTGTCATTGGGTCGGAAGGTGCCGTCGGGGTAGCCGTTGACGATTCCGTTTTTCTCAGCCCAGATGACGGCATTGGTAAAGTATTTTCCTGCAGGAACATCGTTGAAGGGGCTTTCACCTTCGATCTCCGGCTCTCCGGCGATACGGTAAAGCACCGTTGCCGCCATGGCGCGGTTGACGTTGGCATTCGGCGCGAAAGTGTGTTCTCCAGTACCGTTCATGAGTTTTAAATCGTAGACTCTATCCACATGCTCGGCATACCAGGCATTTTCCTTTGTATCAGTGAAAACTGCAGGTTCAATGATATTAAAAACATGATCCTTTCCGCACAGGCTGCAGTGCCCCTCCTGATAGCTGGGCTGTGTTGCCGTTTTGGGAACGATGGGAAGTGATGAATCAAGTTGATGAGCGCGAACAGTATAGGTCAATGATTTTGACAGATTTCCCACAGTTAAGGTGATTTTTGCGGTGCCGGGAGCGACCGCTGTGACAATCCCATTATGAACTGTGGCTACCTTGGTGTTGTCGCTTTTCCAAACGGGTGCAACAAAGTCCTCCTCTTTGAGTGTCCAGGTTTTGTCCGTGGTATCCCGATAGTACTTTCGATCAATTGTATCTGTCTGTCCAGGGCAAAGGGTTGCCTTATTGGACTTCATCTCCATTCGAAAGCCTTTCCACTCAACAACAACGCGAAATGTCTTTTTAATTGTTCCGTAATCGACTGTCAGATTAGTCGCTCCTACGCGGATACCGCGAATTCTGATATAACCGTGATAGTTTGACCAGGATTGCGAAACACTTAAGATATCTGGATCAAAGTCCGTAAATGTAAATCTCCGATTGGTCGTATTGGCATATGGAAGCAAAACAGGCATGAGGATGAATTCTTGTTCACGGGGTACAACACCTGAGAAGTCCCAGAAATACTCGCCCTCCTCAGAGATCGAGAGCTTGATATCGTTTGCGGGTTTTTCTTTGGAAATTACATGAAGCGGAGCAATAAAAATGGCCTGTTCAGGAAGTCCATAGGAATCCCCGTAGTGTGCATAACAAATGAGTGAATAGTCACCGACGCTGTAACGTGCATCCGCTTTCCAGGTCATGAAAAGATGGCGGGATTTATCAAAATCTGCATCGGTGAAATCTCTTGTTTCCACCGGAACAGGCTCTTCCATCTTAATAATATCCTCAAGCGATCCTTTGTATATCTCAACGGTATAGTATCGACCAGGTGAATCTTCACGTGAAAAGGCAAGAGTGGTAGATCCTCCTTTCACAACAGTAGCATGATATACAGTACTATAAGGAAAAAACAGGTGCGGAGCCGATTCTTTAGCTTGAACCCCGGTTGGAAGTATAAAAGAAATAATAAGAAGAAGGCTCATAACAGTGGAAATCATTCGTTTCTTTTTCATTTTCATTTTTCTCCTTCAGTTTTGCTGCAGTTAATTATGCTACAGTGTGTTATAAGCTGTATGACTTAATCCCGTATAAGTATACACTTTTTATATTGTATATATTTTATATCTAATTGTCAATCTAAAACTATATTTTGTGTTTTTATTTAAAACCAATGTTTTATGACATAAACATATGACATAAACAATCGTTCAAAGGAATATGACAAAGAAAAAAGAACCCCCTTGCGGGAATCCGCAAGGGGGGTTTGTGTTGGCGTTACCTATTTTCCCGGCCAGTCGCCCGGCAAGTATCGTCGGCGGAATTGTGCTTAACTTCTGTGTTCGGGATGG
>CACYCV010000294.1 GCA_902772955.1 uncultured Ruminococcus sp. | reverse complement strand
TGCGAGTGACGGGACTTGAACCCGTACGTCGTGAAACACACGCCCCTCAAACGTGCCTGTCTGCCAGTTCCAGCACACTCGCATATATCGTATTGACGACGTAGTTTATTATACCTGTTCTCATGGCGTTTGTCAAGAGTTTTTTTGATTTTTCTTAATTTCCTTTTTGTGTATTGAATTTTTTGTCATTTTGGTGTATGATACAGGGTGAGAAGTTATTTTCGCAGGGAGGTTTTTTCCTTGAAATTTTTGCTGTTTCTCAGGCAATTGAGCTCCAAAAAATATTTTTTTGTCGTCCTTTTCTTCGTGATGCTGCTGGTGTTTTCCTTTCTGCTGTATTTTACCATTCAACAGGATAACAGCAGCGGGCAGCCAGCGGATAATATGCTCCGGGCAAAGGCCACCATCATAGAGCCGCCCAGCTCCCATACCACCTCCAGAGACGGCTTCAAGGATGAATACTATTATAATGTCAGGATTCGTGTGGAATTGGATAATAATGAAGTCCATATTGTCAATCTGTCCGATCAGATTCCCCGATCCGTGGCTGGTTCACTGGATACCGGATCTGAAATTAAAGTCAAATACCTGAACGAAAACCATGAGGTTTACTGGTTCGCCAACGACCCGCCTCCGGTTCATCGGGTGGCACTCTATGTCATTTTCGGTGTGCTGATTATCGCCTCCGGCGTGGGAATCGCCGTCTCCTCCCGTAAGATCGATGCACGGGCCCACCATCGGAAAATGGAAGAAAATATGCGCCGTGCCAAAGAAGTGAATGGCATGAACGACCCAGAAAAAAACAACCCCTACAGTCAACTGGACGGCAGCGAACCAAGTGCGGGACTCAATCCCTTCAGCGGTGACAATTCTATTGACTATAACGCCCGCTACCAGCAGGATCAGAGCCTGAATGATACTTCTCAGGAATATTCTCCCTTCGGCGGCGCAGCCGATCTGAATTCTCCCTTCGGCGGCGCGGCTGATCTGAATTCTCCCTTCGGCGGTGCGGCTGATCTGAATTCTCCCTTCGGCGGTGCGGCTGATCTGAATTCTCCTTCCGATGATACCTCCGTTTCTGCGGATACCTCCTATGGTGCACCCAATCCCTCCATGGATGCGAAATATGACCCCTTTGCCCCCTATTCCGGTTATCAGCAGTAATTTTCCGGGAGAAGCCGATGATCCCCGGCGGACTCGGCCGGAGCCTTGACATAGGTGTCCGGTTATGGCACATCCGGATCCTCATGCTGATAACAGCATCAATTGAGGTGAACTATGAAAAAGCATTCCTTATTATTTTGGACCGTTCTTCTGACAGCGGCGGTTTTTCTCTGCGGCTGTGGCGGGAATTCCACCGGTTCCGGCTCCGGAACGTCAGAAGCGTCTCTTGACTATACTTTCTTCCCCTCCTCGCCGGTTTTTCCTGCCGCCTCCCTGCCGGGAGACACTTCGGAGGTTTCGTCTGAACCGACAGAAAGCCGTCCTGAGGAAAGCCTGCCGCATTCCAGTCCGGAGGAATCCTCCCAGGCCTCTCAGGTTTCCCAGGTTTCCCAGGCTTCCGAAGCTTCTGCGGAAGCCCCAAAAGAATCCTCCTCCGAACCCAGCAGGGATCCCATGACAGATCCCTCTGATATTGAATTCATGGACCGCAAGCATTTCGTCCTGGGGCTGCCCGAGAAGGAGCTGCAGGCCTTTGCGGTGCTGTACCATTCCGCACTGCAGTTCCGCACAGAAGCTGTTCTTCCGGAACCAATCCCTGAAAATGTAGCGGATCGTCTGATGTGGTTCCTGAATTATGACTGTCCGGAGCTGATCCATCTGAAGGGTGACTATCAGCCCTTGGGGTCCGACGGAATGATCAGCAGCATCAGACTATACTATCACATGACTCCCTCCGAATTCAGACATGCCCGTCAGAAAATTGACAGCTATATGCAGCAGCTGAAGCAGGACGCCAGGGGCATGACTCCCTATGAAGCTGAAAAACTGGTGTTTGACCGCATTTTCAATACCGTCACCTTTGATGACTATGCTGACCATGCTGGTTCCGTTTACGGCGCTCTGATTACACACCACGCCCGGTGCGAAGGCATCAGCAAAGCCTTTATGTGGTGTCTCAACGAGCTGGGAATCGAGTGTATGACCATCGCAGGAACCCCTCTGTGGGATACCTCCAGTGCCTTTTTCAGTCACTCCTGGAACGTCGTCCGTCTGGGGGACAACTACTATCATGTAGATCTGGCAGCCGACAATCTGCGGACAAACGATGGTGAAACCGTTCTGCCTCTCTACGGCTTTTTCAACGCCGATGATGCGCTGATTCTGCGCACCAGAACCATCAATCCTATTTTTTCGGATATCGGTGTACCGGAATGTCATTCCACCGATATGAACTATCACGTCCGCAATGAACTGCTAATAGAATCCGGCGCCGATCTGAAGGTGCGTTTCTGCCAGATTCTTGACCGGAATTTTGCCGTGGGGGAAATCAACCATATTTCCATCCGCTTTGACAGCCACGATGACTATCTGGCGTTTTTAGACGACTGGAGCGACTGGTTCATTGACTATCAGGAGCGCAATGCCTACCCCCGCTGCTCCGATATCATCTTCTTTAACGACGTTGCCGATACGGTGGTGCTTTCCACCCACCCATAAAGGCATAAAACAGGCGGCGCAGTTTCCCGTTCTCAGTCCCTTCACTTCCAAGATCGGAGGAATCCTTTCATGAAAAAAAGATTTTCTATTGATCGCATCGGCACAAGAGGCAGTATTGTTCTGCTGATTCTCGGCATCCTGTGTCTGTCCTTCGGAATCCATCTGCAAATGAATGCCAACAATCTGCCCTCGGAAGCGCTGGAATGCACTGCCACCATTGACAGGTTCTCACAAACCGATGCAACCCATCTGGATATTCCCTATACCATTGTCACCTATACGGTAGGAGGCATGGTCTACACCGGCCAGATTCTGCGGCAGTATGAAGCCTCCTGGAGGCCTGGCGATCAGATCCGTATCTGCTGCAATCCTGCCAATCCAACCCATATCTGGACACGCACTATGCAGTACCGGGGTGTTTTTTATATTATCTTCTCCGTTTCCTTCCTGCTGGTGTCCATTTACAAACTCGTACAGTTCCGCAGGATCAAGGGTGTCAATGACGACGAAAGCGATATTGACGAAAGCGGCGAAGAGAAATTCAAAATTTCCTCCTTCATCATCCCCTTTGCTGCCGGAATTCCCTTTACAGTGGCCGGTGTGATGTACTGGATGATGGAACGTTCCTTCTTTGCCGTTGTCATCGTAGCACTGGGCATCATTTCCGTCCTGACCGGCTTCTTTTCCCTGTACGACTACATCAGATACAAAAAAACTCACCACCGGCGCCCCCGAAATAATTCGGAAACCTGACTCCCACCAGACCGCCTCCCAGGGAAATCAATTTTTAAAAATATACCTTTTTCTGTTGAGCTTTGATGGAAAAAACACCAGTTTTGGGGGAAAGGGGTCCGGAAGAAACCCTTTTTTCCAAAAAAGGGTTTTCCCCGGCAAGGTTTGGGACAGAGTCCCAACATTCCGGAGAAGAAAGTTGATTTTCGTAACCTCCTCTGCCGTTTTATTGTTCCGCAGGAGCCGAAGCCTTCTACGGAACAGCGGGATTTTCCGACAAAGTGAACCAATGATTTTCACCAAACAAGCAAGAATATTCCACCGGCTCCCCTCAGGAGCTGCCAAAGGACGTGTTAATTTGAGTTCCATCACGATTTCACCCTCTTGTCTGTCCGGTACCGTCTCGGTACCCCCCTCCAAAAGTGCCGCCCATCGTGCCATTATCTGCGCTGCCCTGGCAAAGGGTGTCAGCCATATCGCACCGGTGGAGCTGTCCGACGATATCCGTGCCACCGTTTCCTGTATGGAACAGCTCGGTGCCAGTCTGCGTTGGGATGGAAACAGCCTGACCGTGGACGGCACCGGTATTTTTTCACCGAAAAGTGCTCTGCTGGACTGCGGAGAGAGCGGTTCCACCCTACGCTTTCTGATTCCCGTAGCGGCAGCAGGAGGAACGGACGCCTCCTTTGTCGGACACGGTCGCCTGCCGGAACGTCCCATCGGCGTCCTGACCGATTGTCTTCCCTCTCACGGCACCGACTGCATCACGAAGGGAGGCCTTCCCCTGCAGATTCACGGACAGCTCAGGGGCGGTCTTTTTGAGATTCCCGGTGATGTCAGTTCCCAATTCATTACCGGACTGCTGCTGGCACTGCCGCTGCTGCCGGAAGACAGCGAAATCCGGCTGACCTCTCCCTTGCAGTCCGCCGGTTATATTCAGATGACCCTCAACACCATGAAGGACTTCGGCGTCTTCGTGACTCCTGCCGCCAACGGCTGGCTCATCCAGGGAGGGCAGGCCTATCAGTCCCGTTCCTGCACCGTGGAGGGTGACTGGTCCCAGGCCGCCTTTTATCTGACCGCAGGCGCTCTTGGGGGCAGGATTACCATTGACAATCTTTCCCTTTCCTCTGCCCAGGGAGACAAGGCCTGTCTGGAGCTGTACCGGCAGTTCGGCGCAGAGATCACCCTCGAAGACAACGGAGCCATCACCGTTGCTCCGGGAAAGCTCCGGGGGATCACCCTGAATGCCGAGCAAATTCCCGACCTGGTACCGGCGCTGGCCGTCACGGCTGCCCTGTGTGAGGGCAGAACCGTCATTACCGGTGCCGCACGTCTGCGGATCAAGGAATGCGACCGTCTGGCTGCCATGCAGGACGGCTTATCCCGGCTGGGTGCCCGGATCACCGAAACACCGGACGGTCTGATCATTGACGGTGTTTCCCGGCTGAAGGGCGGCTTTGCCGAGGGCTATCACGATCACCGTATCGTCATGTCCATGGCTGTTGCCGCTGCTGCCTGTGACGGTGATATTACCATTTCTGACAAGGAAAGCATCAATAAATCCTATCCAACCTTTTTTGAAGAATATTCCCGATTAGGAGGAATCTGCCATGTCAACCTGGGGTAACGGAATTAAAATATCGCTGTTCGGAGAAAGTCACGGCGGCGGCATCGGTGTCGTCATTGACGGACTGCCTGCCGGCGAAAAGATTGATCAGGAGGCTCTCTTCTTACAGATGGCACGGCGCGCTCCCGGAAAGGATCCTGCCGCCACACCACGACTGGAAAAGGATATTCCTGAAATACTGTCGGGAATTCTCAATGATACCACCACCGGTGCGCCCTTATGCGCCGTAATCCGCAATGAGAACACCCGTTCCCAGGACTATGGCAATCTGTCGGTGCTGCCCCGTCCGGGACACGCCGATTATACGGGTTATCTCCGCTATCACGGCTTCAACGATATCCGGGGCGGCGGGCATTTTTCCGGAAGGCTCACGGCACCCCTGGTGTTTGCCGGGGCAGTCTGCCGCCAGATTCTGGAACGGCGGGGCATCCGGATTGCCGCCCACATTGCCTCCATAGGCAATCTCTGCGACAGCCGCTTTGACGGAGTGCAGATTGACGAAGAGCTGATGAAGCGTCTCTCCACCGTCACCTTCGGACTCATTGACCCCTCCCGGGAAGCCCCCATGCGGGAACTGATTGAGGAATGCCGCCTGTCTCAGGACAGCATCGGCGGCACCGTGGAATGTGCCGTAACCGGTGTTTCTGCGGGAGCCGGTTCCCCCATGTTTGACGGAGTTGAAAATGTCTTTGCCTCGATTCTTTTTGGCATTCCCGCCGTCAAGGGCGTGGAATTCGGCTCCGGCTTTGAAGGCTCCTCCAGACGGGGCAGTGAAAACAACGATGCGTTTTATTATGACGGAGACACCGTCCGTACCCGCACCAACCATCACGGCGGCAGTCTGGGAGGGATCACCTCCGGAATGCCGATTATCTTCCGTACAGCCCTGAAGCCGACCCCCTCTATTTCCCGTCCCCAGGAAACCGTAAACCTGCGGGAGAAGAAGGATGCATCCCTGTCCGTACACGGCCGTCACGATCCCTGTATTGTTGTCAGAGCGGTGCCTGTCATAGAGGCGGCCGCAGCACTGGCGGTCATTAATCTGCTCAAGGAGGGAAACCTGTTATGAATCTGAACGAAATCCGGGAGGAAATTGACGCCATCGACAGGCAGATGGTAGCCTTATTCATGCGCCGCATGGACTGTGCCCGTCAGGTGGCGGAATACAAGCTGGAAAACGGCATGCCCATTTTTCATCCCGAACGGGAAAAGCAGGTATTGGACCGGGTGGAACAGTCCGCCGGCTGCTACGGCAGCTCCGCGCGGCAGCTCTATGCCGCCATTATGGAGCTGAGCCGGGCATTGCAGCATGATCTGCTGGGCAGCGGTGAAGCGCTGTTTCATCACATTCAGTCTGCCGAAAGGGAGATTCCCTTCCGGAGCAGCGACATTTCCCTTTGCTGCTTCGGTGTCGGGGGCAGCTACACCCATCAGGCCGCCCAGACCTTTTTTCCCCATGTTACCCCATCCTTTTGTCCCACCTTTCAGGAGGTTTTTTCCGCCATTCAGGACGATCAGGCAGATTTCGGCATTGTTCCCATTGAAAACAGCTCTGCCGGCTCCGTCACGGATGTCTACGATCTGATGCTGCGGTACCGTTTTTCCATTGCGGCAGAGCTTCATCTGCCCGTCTGTCACTGTCTGGCAGCCGCACCCGGGATCAGCATTGACGATATCACCACGGTATATTCCCATCCCCAGGCGCTGGCGCAATGCTCTGAGATGCTCCATGCCCGTGGATGGAAGAAGCAGGAAGCCCCCAGCACTGCCGCGGCGGCTTCTATGGCCGCAGAAAGCAGTGACCGTCACTCCGCGGTGATTTGTTCGGAACAGGCTGCCGAGCTTTACGGGCTGAACATCCTGCAAAAGGGATTTCAGAACGATCCCATGAACCGCACCCGTTTCCTTGTCATTTCCAAGCGGCTGTATATTGCGCCGGACGCCAATAAAATCAGTCTTTGCTTTTCTCTTCCCCACACCACCGGTTCTCTTTACAACGTTCTTTGCCGTTTTGCCGCTGACGGGCTGAATCTGACCAAAATCGAATCCCGTCCTATCTGCGGAAAAGCCTTTGAATACTTATTCTATCTCGATTTCATCGGCCATGTCAGTGAAAAGCGCACCTTAGCACTTTTACGCGCTCTCTCCGACGAACTGCCAGAATTTTCCTTCCTCGGCAACTACCCGGGCGGGTGACCCCGCGGGACGATTCGCGGCGGTGCTCCACTCCGTTCCGCTCGGTTTTGCCGTGTCTGAACATTAGTGCCGCGGCAACCACCCCACACGACGCTAACGCGCCGCTTTGGGGTGGTTGCTTTTTGACCGGAAGGACGCTTTAAACCTCTCCTGACAAGGGGAGGTGGCACGGCGTAAGCCGTGACGGAGGGGTTAATAAGGCAACACGCTTCATTAAACAATAAAATCGGACGTGAAACATATTTTCCACATTACCCGCGGGAGCTCCC
Organism: uncultured Ruminococcus sp.; assembly: GCA_902772955.1. Classification (GTDB taxonomy): domain Bacteria; phylum Bacillota; class Clostridia; order Oscillospirales; family Acutalibacteraceae; genus UBA1213. The sequence goes on along the minus strand of CACYCV010000294.1, from coordinate 14,463 downwards.
CCGCCCGGAAAGCCCCCCTGCGTACGCCAAACGTGTTCGCTTCACTCAACGAAAAAAACGGATACACTTGTAAACATCAAACCCGGATGAAAAACAATTTTTCACTCCTCATTCTATACAAACCAGCACATTTCAATAGAGTTTTTTCAGTTTCTTGCTTGTCAAACAGAGAATACAGTAGTATAATAGGATTCGGAAAGCAGGTGCAGACAAGAACGGGTTTCACCCCCTTTCTTGCCTGTATCTGTGTTTTTTGTGAGGAGGTGTTTTTTCCTTGGAGGATATGATCGCCCGGATTGTCGAGATGGATAAAAAGGCACGGGATATTACGGAAGAGGCTCAGAAAAATAAACTGGACTATGAAAACCAGGTCATTGCCAAACGGGAAGGAATGAAAAATGAATACCTGGGGCGCGCCAAAAAAAGAATCTCCATCAATGAAGAATCCGCCCGGAAGAAGGCAGAACGCTCCATCCGGCAAATGGAAGAGCGCAACAACGCCGTAATCCGAAGGATGGACAGCACCTATGCCCAGAACCGGGATCAATGGATCAACGAGATTGTTACCCGCACCATCGGTGAGCAAGCATGACGAAAGGAGCTGACCTAACCCATGTCTTCAAAATCCTGGAACGCGGTGCTTGCCAAATCCCGCGCCATGTATGGCAAATGTCTCAAGGATCAGGATTATCAGCAGCTCATTGACTGCAAAACCGTTGCGGAGCTGGCCGGCTATCTGAAAACGCGCACCTGCTATGCCAGAGCCCTCAGCGGACTCACCGAAAGCGAGGTTCACCGGGGACAGATTGAACCCCTGCTGCGGCAGGAAATCTATCTGAATATCTTTTCCCTGTCCCGCTACACCACCAACAATGCTCTGGCAGTTGCAGACTTTGTGACCTCCAAGCTGGATATCGAACAGATTGTACGCTGTCTCATGCTGCTGAATATCGGCAAACCGGAGGATTTCGTTCTTTCGGTGCCCTTTTCACTGGACAGCTATACGGCCGTAAGCTTCAAAAAGCTGGCAGCGGTGCGCAGCTATGACGATCTGCTCCTTGCTCTGGAGCATACCAGATACGCTTCTGTCATCCGTTCCTTCCGCCCTGAGGAAGGAAAACCGGCGGATATCGCCCGCATTGAAAATGAGCTGAACAACAAAAACTATTCCATGGTCATCGAAGCCATTGCATCCATCAAGAACAAATCTGAACGCAAGGAGCTGCAGGAGCTGTTTTACAGTATGTTTGACTTTGACAATCTGGAACGGATCCTGCGGCTGAAAAAATATCATCAGCTGTCCGCCGAAGAAATCAGAACCATGCTGATTCCCTTCGGCAAGCTTTCCCAACGAATGATCGAGGAGTTCTGCTCCGCCGAGGATATCAAGGATGTCTATGAGCTGGCCGGCAATACCTATCTCGGCAGCCATCTTTCCAAGCTGCAGTATCATGGCACCTCCCAGATGTCCTTTGCGCTGATCAACACTTACTGCAAGCACCATCTGCGGCTGTCACCCAATCCTGTTATCGTGATGATCTCCTTTATTTATCTGAAGCAGATTGAGGTCCACAATATTATTACCCTGATTGAGGCGACCCGCTATGGACTTTCTCCGGAGGAGAAGCAAAAGCTTCCCATCAGATAACCATACCGGTTGTCCCTTCCCCCGACGGCGGGGCTCCCACAATTGTTTTGCAAAATAACAATCCCCCCTGCAAAACAAAAGCCGTGCTTACTTATTCAGGAGGTGATCCTTTGTCTGTCAAACCGGTAAAAGCAATCAGTATCATCGGCATGATGTCTGATCTGGACAAGGTCGTTAAATTCTGCGGCGATTCCGGCAGCTTTCAGCCGGATGATGCCATGCTGTTCTATTCGGACACCAGGAATTTTGTGCCGCTGAATGACAAAAATCCCTATGCCCAGCCAATTCAACAGCTTCAGAGCATCTGTGAAACCGCCGGTTTCCCACTGTCCTATACCGAACCGCCCCCGGATGCCAATCCGGACAAAATGGTGCAGTATGTCACGGACTTTGCTGCCAGAACCGAAAGCATGCTGGCTCAGAAGCAGCAGCTCCAGCAGGAACTGGAGGAATGCGGCCGCTCTATGGAGCAGGCGAAGCATTTTGCAGGCTGTGATATTGATTTCGATGAAATTAACGGCTGCCGCTATATTACTCCAAACTTCGGACGGCTGCCAAAGGAGAGCTATGAAAAGCTCTCGGAGTTTTCCTCCCATCAATATGCTATTTTCTTTCCCTTTTCCCATGACGATACCCATTATTTCGGCGCTTATTTTACGATTCCTGAACAGAAAAACGAGATCGACCGGATTTTTTCCTCTCTGTTCTTTGAACGGCTGGACATTCCTCCCATTGCAGGCAAGCCGGACGATTATCTGAAATCCCTGCAGGAGCAGCAACACTCCCTGCAGGAACAGCTGCAGCATCAGCAAGAGGAAATTGATTCCTTCTGGAAATCCGAAAAACAGCCCTGTCTGGCTGTTTATACCGGTCTGGAGGAAATGAACGCCTATAATGAAATCAAACGATATGCCTATCAGTACCACAAAAGCTTTATCCTGGCAGGATGGATTCCGGCCGGAAAGGTAAAGAGCTTTACCAAAGAATTAGACGAGATCCAGAGCGTGGAATACACGGTCACTGATGCCGGAAAGATCCGCAACCAGAAGCCTCCTGTCATCATGAAGAACCCGCCCTTTATCCGGCGGTATGAATTCTACGTCAAAATGTACGGTCTGCCGTGCCACAATGAAATTGACCCTACCCTCTTTGTTGCCTTTACCTATACCCTGTTTTTCGGCATCATGTTCGGTGATGTGGGACAGGGCTTTGTGGTGGCATTGATCGGTGCCCTGCTGTATAAATTCAAGAAAATGGAAATCGGCAGAATCCTGGTGCCCTGCGGCATCATGGGAATGATCTTCGGTTTCCTCTACGGGTCAGTGTTTGGCTTTGAGGATCTGCTGACACCGGTGCACCAGAAGCTGTTCGGTACCCCCGGCAAGCTGATTGAGGTCATGAAGCCGGACAGCATCACTCTGATCATTTACGGTTCCGTTGCCATCGGAATCGTTACCATTGCTCTTGCCATGATTGCAAATATCATTTCCTCGCTGAAACGGCGGGATCTGGAAAGCGCGTTTTTCGGTGCCAACGGCGTGGCGGGCTTTGTCTTTTATGTTTCGCTGGTGGCCGGTCTGATCTGTCAGATGCTGCTGAATATCCCGGTGATGAACATCGCCTATATTCTCGGCCTGATCGTACTGCCCCTGATTCTCATGTTTATGCGGGAACCTCTGGGCAGACTGGCAGAGGGCAAAAAGAACTGGCAGCCGGCCAAGTGGGGCGAATATTTCGTTCAGAGCTTCTTTGAACTGTTTGAAATGTGCCTGAGCTACGTTACCAATACGATGTCATTTTTGCGTGTCGGCGCCTATATTCTGGTTCATGCCGGTATGATGCTGGTGGTCTTTACCCTGGCAGAGATGGTTGGTGGTGCCGTAGGCTATACGCTGATTCTCATCATCGGCAACGTCATTGTCATGGCGCTGGAAGCCCTGCTGGTGGCCATTCAGGTGTTGAGACTGGATTATTACGAAATTTTCAGCCGTTTTTATATCGGAGAGGGACGTCCCTTCACTCCGGTGATGGCAAAAAAGCATTCGTAAAGGAAGAAAAATGCAGGACGCGCTCCCTACAATGGGAACCGTCCGGAATCACGGAGGAGATTATTCATGATTACATTATTTGAGTCCATTATGTTAGCAGTACCCGTATTATTCCTGGTTGGTTCGGTAGTCTATGCCTATCGCACCGCTATCAAGGGAAGACGCAGCCGCAAAAGCGTGGTTCTCTCGCAGATTCTTTCCTTTGCCGCTGTCGCTGCCGTATGTCTGACAGCAACCGCCATCACCGCTTTCGCCGTTGAATCCGGTGACGCCCCGGCTGCCAAGGACGGCTCCGCCTTTGGTCTTGCTATGATCGGCGCCGCTCTCGCTACCGGCATTTCCGGTATCGGCGGCGGTATCGCTGTCGGCAACGCCGCTCCTGCCGCTATCGGTGCCACCAGCGAGGATCCCAAGGCCTTCGGTAAGGCACTGATCTTCGTTGCTCTGGGTGAAGGCGTTGCTCTGTATGGCCTGCTGGTTTCCATTCTGATCATCAGCAAGGTCTGATGACTTTCCAAAGTATTAAACAAGGAGCAAAGCTCCAACAAGCTGGCTTGATTGGAGCGAGCGACGCCGTCAACAGACGTCGGGGAGCTTTAGCTCCCGCGGACGTCGGTGGGGGATTTTTACCCATCGACGTTTGTTATCATTTTCCCGGCATCTTACGCTGCCGGGAAGGGAAACATGATAAGTTGATAGGCGGGGGTGCCCCCGCGGGCAACATGACAAATTCGTTTCATATCCCGTTTTATCGTTTAGTGAAGTCCTTGCTTTCCTATCGAATAGGGGGTTGGATGTCAGCGAAGCGAACATGCCCAGCGTGGTCACCCGTCAAACCTAAAAAAACGGCTGGCGAAACTTTTGACGCGTGACCCCGAAAACGAACTCTGTGAAGCATCCATCCTGTCAACAGAAACATAAAAAAGGTGAGCGTATGAAGTTCTTTTTGATCAGTGACAATATAGATACCCAGATGGGGATGCACCTGGCAGGGATTGAAGGCGTTGTGGTGCATGAGGAAAAAGAAGTCCGGGAAGCCCTGAAAGACGCCATGGAACGGGAGGATGTAGCGGTCATTCTGATGACGGAGCGGCTGGTAAGCCTGTGTCCGGAGCTGGTATATGACCTGAAGCTGAACCGCAAGCAGCCCCTGATCGTAGAAATACCTGACCGGCATGGCAGCGGCCGTGCCAAAGATTCCATTACCCGATATGTCCGCGAAGCAATCGGCGTAAAGATATAGGAAGGTGAAACTATGCCTGATACGGTGAGCAAAACCGATAATTTTCTGAAGGCTATTGAAAAATATGCCGAGGAACAGCGCAGCAGAATGCGCACGGAAGCGGAAGACTTCAAAAAGCGGGAAATGAACACCGCTGAGGAAGAGGGTCTGAAGGAGGCCTATGACCTGATCCAGAAGGAAATGGCCGATATCCACAACAAAATCTCTGCAGAGCAGTCTGCCGCCGAAAGCGAAGGCAAAAAGCAGATTTTCCGCAGACGCAAGGAAATCGAAGAGGATGTCTTTGCCGCAGCAGAAAAAAAGCTTCTGGAATTCACCGATACCAAGGATTACCTGTCCTTTCTGGTCAAAGGTGTGATCTCTATCGGCAGCGTTCTGACAGAGGACGATACCGTGATCTGCCTGCGGGAAAAGGATCTGCCATATCAGCAGGAGCTAAAAAACGCTCTGAGCAGAGACTGCAGCTTTGAAACCACAGACGCTATCCGCATCGGCGGCGTTACCGGCCGCAGCCGCCGTCTGGGACGCATCGTTGACGAAACACTGGATACCAGGCTGGAAGAACAGCGGGAATGGTTCTATGCCCATTCCGGCCTGACAGTCACCGAAGGAACTGCCGAATAATAATCGGGAAACTCCGACAAGCTGCGGAGAACCCTGAAATGGGATGAGTGATGAAATGACAACCAATGATGTGATATACGGAATCAACGGTCCTGTTGTAACCGTCAGAAATACCAGGAGCTTTTCCATGATGGAAATGGTCTATGTGGGAACGGATCGTCTGGTGGGCGAGATTATCGGCATCAACGATCAATATACCACGGTTCAGGTCTATGAAGAAACCACCGGCCTGAAACCCGGCGACCCGGTCGTAGGCACCGGCGCGCCCATGAACGTGCTGCTGGGGCCGGGCATTATCGACAATATCTTTGACGGAATCGAACGTCCCCTGAAGGCTATCGAAGCCATGAGCGGCTCGTTTATTTCCAGAGGTGCGGCTGTTTCTCCCCTGGACACCGAAAAAGCCTGGAAGGTAACCCTCCGGGTCAAGGTGGGCGATATTCTTCAGGGTGGACAGATTTATGCCACCTGCCCCGAAACAGCCATTATTGAACACCGCTTTTTAGTGCCGCCGGAGCTGAGCGGCAAGGTCATCAGAACAGCCCCGGACGGAGAGTATCGTCTGATGGATCCTATCGTCACCATAGAAGACGAAAAGGGACAGACCCATGAGCTGACCCTCTGCCAGAAATGGCCGATCCGCAGTGCCCGTCCCTGTCAGAAACGTCTGCCTGCCACAATTCCGCTGATTACCGGACAGCGGGTCATTGATACCATGTTCCCCATCTCCAAGGGCGGAACGGCAGCTATTCCGGGAGGCTTCGGCACCGGCAAAACCATGACCCAGCATCAGCTGGCCAAATGGTGCGATGCGGATATCATCGTCTATGTGGGCTGCGGCGAACGAGGCAACGAAATGAGCCAGGTACTGGATGAATTTTCCGAGCTGATTGACCCCAAATCCGGCAGACCCATGACAGACAGAACCGTTCTGATTGCCAACACCTCCAATATGCCGGTTGCTGCCCGTGAGGCCTCCATCTACACCGGACTGACACTGGCGGAATATTACCGGGATATGGGCTACCATGTTGCGATCATGGCGGATTCCACCTCCCGTTGGGCGGAAGCCCTCCGTGAAATTTCCGGCCGTCTGGAGGAAATGCCCGCGGAGGAAGGCTTCCCTGCCTATCTGCCCTCCCGTCTGTCGGAATTCTATGAACGTGCCGGCCGTGTAGATACCCTCTGCGGCAGTGAAGGCTCTGTCACCATTATCGGCGCCGTTTCCCCTCAGGGCTCTGATTTTTCCGAGCCTGTGACTCAGAATACCAAGCGTTTTACCCGCTGTTTCTGGGCACTGGATAAATCCCTGGCCTATGCCAGACATTATCCCGCCATCAACTGGATGAACAGCTACAGCGAATACTTTACCGATCTTGACCCCTGGTTCCGGAAGAATTTAGGGGATGACTTCATCAAATACCGCAACCGGATCACGGCAATTCTCCACGAGGAAAGCTCCCTGATGGAAATTGTCAAGCTCATCGGTTCGGATGTCCTGCCGGACGACCAGAAGCTGGTCATCGAAACCGCCAAGGCAATCCGTGTCGGCTTTTTGCAGCAGAACGCCTTCCACTCCGACGACACCTTTGTCCCTCCCGAAAAGCAGAAGCTGATGATGAAGGCGATTCTCCACATGTACAACAAATCCAAAAAAATCATTGCCATGGCGATCCCGATTTCGGGAATTATCGCATCGGGTCTTTTTGAGCGGCTGGCAAAAATGAAATACGATATTCCCAACAGCCGGCCGGAGCTGTTTGATGTTCTGATTGCAGATATTGACAAAACCCTCAGTGCCCTCCAGTCCTGACATTTATATCCCCCTCCGTTCAGGAGGACAGGCAGGACAGCGCGCACATACACTCATCAGGCCCCATAGAACAGTAGTATAGAACAGGGATGTGAATGAAATGATTCTCGATTATGTGGGTGTTAAGGAAATCAACGGCTCCCTGATCGTTCTGGATCAGGTGGATAACGCCTCCTTTGAGGAAATGGTGGATATCCGTCTGGACAACGGTTCCGTCCGTCACGGCAGAATCGTACAGATCGACGGAAAGCGGGTGGTCATTCAGGTTTTTGAAGGCACCAAGTCGATTTCGCTGGACAATACCAGAACCCGGCTCAAAGCAAGACCCATGGAGCTGTCTCTTTCTCCGGAAATCATGGGCCGTGTGTTCAGCGGTGCCGGCAGACCGATTGACGGGCTGGGAGAGGTGTATCCTCTGAAACGTGCCAACGTCAACGGAACTCCGATGAACCCCGTTTCCCGTGTCTATCCGAGAAACTATATCAACACCGGTATTTCCACCATTGATACGCTGATGACACTGATCCGCGGCCAGAAACTGCCGATCTTTTCCGGATCCGGTATGAAGCACAACGAGCTGGCCGTTCAGATTGTCCGGCAGGCCAAAATTGCCGACACGGACGGCGACCAGCATTTCGGCATTGTATTTGCCGCCATGGGTGTCAAAAACGATGTTGCCGATTATTTCCGCCGCAGCTTTGACGAGAGCGGTGTTCTCTCCAGGGTTGTCATGTTTCTGAACCTGGCCAACGACCCGATCATTGAAAGAACCCTCACCCCCCGCTGCGCGCTGACTGCCGCAGAATACCTGGCGTTTGAGTGCAATATGCACATTCTCGTCATTATGACGGACATGACCTCCTATGCGGAAGCCCTGCGTGAATTTTCCTCTTCCAAGGGAGAAATTCCCGGCAGAAAGGGATTCCCCGGCTATCTGTATTCCGATCTGGCCTCTCTTTATGAACGGGCAGGCATGATCAAGGGCAGCAAGGGTTCCGTCACCCAGATTCCGATTCTGACCATGCCCAACGACGACATTACCCATCCGGTGCCCGACCTGACAGGCTATATCACCGAGGGTCAGATTGTTCTGGACAGACAGTTGGAGGGTGCAGGGCTGTATCCTCCGGTATCGGTGCTTCCCTCCCTGTCCCGTCTGATGAAGGACGGCATCGGTGAAGGCTATACCAGAGCCGATCATCAGGCGCTGGCCAACCAGTTATTTGCCTCCTATGCCCGTGTACAGGATGCCCGTTCTCTGGCTTCCGTCATCGGTGAGGAGGAGCTTTCCCCGGTAGACAAGAAATATATGCAGTTCGGCAAACTGTTTGAACGGTATTTTGTCAACCAGGGGTATTATGAAAACCGCACCATCGAGCAAAGTCTGGATTTGGGCTGGAAGCTGCTGTCCACCCTTCCCCGCTCCGAGCTGGATCGTGTGGATGACGCTTTGCTTGACCGTTATTATATTGAAGATCCGGATCATCTGAGCTTCCGCACCTTTAGTGATGTACAGGCGGACAATGCAGAGGATGAGACCTGAGACTGCGGGGTGAAACCACATGGCAATGCAGGCCGTGCCCACCAAAGGCAACCTGATGACCTTCAAGAAATCCCTTTCCCTGGCCAGAACCGGCTATGAGCTGCTGGACAAAAAGCGGAATATCCTGGTCAGGGAAATGATGACCCTGATTGACAAGGCCTCAGAAATCCAGACAAAAATTGACATCACCTACAGCCGTGCCTATCAGGCGCTGCAGCGAGCCAACATCACGCTGGGATCCATTGATATTATTGCTCTTTCCATTCCGGAGGAGGACTCGCTGAAGCTGACCTATCGCAGCGTGATGGGTGTTGAGATTCCCATTGTAACCATTGACGAGTCAGACGACAAGGATTCTCTGGTTTACGGACTTGGCGCCACCAACGCCGCCTTTGACGAGGCCTATGTCTGTTTTCGTGAAGTCAAAAGGCTCACTGCTCATCTGGCAGAAATAGAAAACAGCGTCTACCGACTGGCAGACGCCATCAAAAAAACACAGAAACGAGCCAACGCTCTGAAAAATATCATGATTCCCAAATTTGAGGAAACCGTAAAATTCATTTCCGACGCCCTCGAAGAAAAAGAACGAGAAGAATTCTCCCGCATGAAAGTCATCAAAGCCCAAAAACAATCCTCAGGTGCGTGACTGCACAGGACGATTCGCGACAGCGCTCCACTCCGTTCCGCTCGGTTTTGCCGTGTCCAACCTTACTGCCGCGGTTTCCACCCCACACGACGCTAACGCGCCGCTTTGGGGCGGTTCTTTTTTGACCGGAAGAACGCTTTGCCAACACAAAAGTTTCACTCAAGCCTTTTCAAAGGCTTGCAGGGTCCAGGGACAGAGTCCCTGGTCGCACTCCGCAGAGTGCGAAACTCCAAAGGGGCTTGGGGGCGGAGCCACCAACTTATCCTGCTTCCTTCCCGGCGGCGCAAGCTGCCGGGAAAGAAACTCCACTAAACCGCAAAACCGGATGTGGATTGTTTTTGTCAAGTCGACAGCTGAGGCACTTCTCCGCCGGAAGACAATTCGTCGAGGGTACCGAAACGGTAGCCCATCTCTTCCCAGCGGGTAAGCAGCTCATCCAGAATTTCACTGTTGGTTCTGGAGGTGCTGTGCAGAAGCACAATGGCACCGTTGTGGGTTCTGGGCAGCAGCTTGTCAAGGGCTTCTTCCCGGGTGGGCTGGCTGTCGTTGTTCCAGTCGGCATAGGCAAGACTCCAGAATACTGTGGTGTAGCCCATTTTCTGCGCCATTTCCAGGTTTTCTTTGCTGTATTTTCCCTGGGGCGGACGGTAAAGCTTTGCCATCTCCTGCCCGGTGGTTTCCTGATAAAGAGCTTCCAGCTCCGACAGCTCCCGCCGGAAGGAAGCTTCATCCGCAATGGACGCCATATCAGGATGCGTCATGGTGTGATTGCCCACCGTATGTCCCTCTGCAATCATGCGCCTGACAAGCTCCGGCTCTGTTTTGAGAAAGTTTCCCACCAAGAAAAAGCATGCCTTTGCCTGATGCTTTTTCAGTACGTCCAGAATGCCGGGAGTAAAGCCGTTTTCGTAGCCGGCATCAAAGGTCAGATAAATCGTCCGCTCATCGGAATCACCCCGGTAGCAGGCATTCAGGGATTTCAGCTCCTCCACGGAAGCCGGACCGGTGGGAATCCCGTCCTGGGTATGAAAATTCAGTCCCCAATTGACCTCCGTGCCGGTTGTCACTACTGCTTCATGATCGGAAACACCCGCTCCGATCAGCAGTACCAGACAAAGCGCCGTGATACCGGACAAAATCGCAATCAGTGTTCTTTTCTTTACCAGAATAAACAAAAAGCACCGCCTCTTTTCCTCGTAATCCTCATCCATCGGTTTCATGCCGCCCTGTCGGGTGTGCATTTCCCTAAATATGTATGCAGTGATACGAAAGAAAAGAAGCGGTGCCATGATTTTCAAACAGTGTGTGCCTTATCAGGGCAGCGTCACGTCATAGCCTGGCTCATAGGAATTGGAACTGTAGTTTTTCTTCAGACCGGTAATCCTAATGACACCGTCCTGTAAAACATAAAGACGATACAGCTTGTCCTGCTTGTCGGCGGCTGTCAGCCATCCGTCCGGCACGGCAGTCAGATCCAGAATCTTGCCCTCATCATAGGTAAAGAGATAGGAATTTGCCGTGTAGTCGCCGTTCATGTCTGTATCCACTACATTTTCCGCATGGGTAAAAGCGGTAACCTTCCCGTTCACATACGTTACAACAGCCCGTTCTTTTTCTGTGGAGAATAAATACTGATCGTTGCCGATGCCCTTCATTTCGGTAAAGCCAGAAATCTTGTCGTCACGATAGGTAACCACACTCAGGTAGGGTGCGTTCAGATCAACACGGATTACCTCCTTGAACTTGAACGGCTGATCGGTGGCATAGTCCTTGGTGGAATAAGTAATGGTCCACTCATTCCCGTTCTGGGTAATCACCGCGTCGTCCTTTCCAATGGCCCGATAGGCATTCTGCAGATCCTGAGTTGCTGCGGTCAGACTGGCAACATCCACCACCCGGAGTGCCGAGAAGGGCAGATACAGGATATTGACCATCTTGGTATAATCATCGCCGACAGCTTCATTATGCTTGTCCTGCAGGCTGCTCAACTGATTGTTCATATCCGTTGTAATGCCATCATAAAGGTCATAAAGCTTGTCGCAGTCGGTAATGGCTCCCACAGGTTTTCCCTCCTCGGGAGAAGAAGCCGGCGCGGGTTGAGCAGAACCCTCCACATTTGAGGCAGCTGTTCCGTTAGACACCTGGGTCGCGGTGGACGCAGTCCCTGATTTGGATGATTCTGACTTGGATTGATTGTCGCCGCAGCCTGTCAGGGAAACCGACAGAACCGCTGAAAGCAGAAACGCTGAAACAGTCTCTTTTTCATGATGATAAACCTCCGTTTCTTTCGGATTGCCCCTACAGGGAGGCACACCCCTTTGCTATGATTATAATAGAAATCGTGCAAACCGTCAAGCAGAAATTCAACGGCGGCGGGTGACCCCGCTGGACAATTCGCTGCAGCGCTCCGCTTACGCTACGCTCGATTTTGCCGTGTCCAACCTAACTGCCGCGGCTTCCGCCCCACACGACGCTTACGCGCCGCTTTAGGGTGGGCGGGTGACCCCGCAGGACGTGTTCGCTTCGCTATTATCCCATACTTTGTCTCGAACAAGCTGGACGTGTCGCTTCGCTAAGTCCGTTTTTTGGGGGTGCGGGTCTCCGGCGGAGACCTCTCAGCCAACGGCTGAGAAGCACCGACCGAGCCGACAGGCGAGACCCTTAGGGGGACTTTTTTGCAAAAGTCCCCCTAAGGCGCACTCCGCAGAGTGCGAAACACTAAAAGGATTTGGGGTCAAGTGATAAAGAATATGTTTTGAAAAAACAGACAATTCACAGTAACAGAGCTTCGATTTTGGGACGGAACTCTTCGATTGCATCGGCCGCAGCGGATAAAAGATATTCAAACAAAAAGCTGTCCGGTGTGTTATTATAATAGCTGGATGTCATTTTGAAATATACCAGCTGGGTGGTCAGATCCAGACAGAAGGCGCCGTCCGGAAGGGAATGGTTCATCATGCAGAGTGCCAGGGTCAGATCGGGAATTTCCTGGGGAGAAGGAAAACTGCCGATAGGTGAATAAAGCGTCACCAGCATTTTGGAGGGGTGAATGCGAAAAATCAGATGAGTATCCTTGTCGGCGGTACTGACGGTACAGCGCACACAATGCAGGCTCATCCTTTCAAAATGAATATCATTGCGGGTCAGGACATCACACAGAACCGAACAGGCCTGTCCTCCCCGCACAGCGGTGGTTGCCACAGTGATTCCTCCTTTATCGGATACCGGAATCATCTGCCGGAAAACGGTATTCCGCCCCACCGTATCCTGACATGATTTCCGCAGCGCATCCGAACGATAATATCTTCCTCCTCATAGTAGCACAGACCATCCGCAAAAAAACTCGAAACTGCCAACGAAAAAACTTTTTTCCAAAACCGCAAACGCATCAATAGCCTGCCCTGAGACGGATGGAGGAAGCCAGGTAGAGGGAACCGAAAATCACCACGGCCGTATCGTCACTGCCGGAGGACTTTGCCGCTGCCAGTGCCTTCTGAAAAGCGGCCAGATCATCCGGTTCGGCTTCCACCGGAACGCCGTATTCCGCCGCGATTCCGGCAAGCTCCTGTGCGGACATGGCACGGGGGTTGGGCGGGGTGGTTGTGACAATCCGGTCAAACAGAGGAATCAGCATGGACAGCGCCGTTCTGACATCCTTGTCCGCCAGCATTCCCACGACACCGATTTTACGACGATCGGGCAGATACTCCCGGATTGCTTTGGAAAGTGCCGCCGCTCCTCCGGGATTATGAGCGCCGTCCAGCAGAACCACCGGCTGTTGCTGCAGAAGCTCCAGTCGGGCAGGAAATCTGACCTGCCGGAGTCCCTCTGCCACGGCCTTTTCAGGAATCGACAACCCCCTGTCCCTCAAAACAGCAACCGTTGTCAGGGCAGCCGCTGCGTTATTCAGTTGATGAGCGCCCATCAAAGGAATGCGATAAACCTGTGTTCCCTCAGTCAGGGGAGAATCAAACCGGAATTCCGAACCCCACAGGCCGGAGGAAATCGGTGTCACGGTTTCGGAAGCGGCAATGAGCAGTCGATTATGCCGTTCCTCGGCCGCCTGACGCACCACCTGTATCACACCCTCCGGCTGCTGCCCATACAGCACGGTAACGCCGTCCGGCTTGATGATACCGCATTTTTCAAAGGCAATTTTTTCCACGGTATCACCCAGGATAGCGGTATGATCCAGTGAAATGGACATAATGACCGATGCCAGCGGAGTATCGATGATATTGGTGGCGTCAAATCTTCCGCCCATACCCGTTTCCAGCACCACCACGTCACACTGCTCCCGCGCAAACCATTGCAGTCCTACAGCCAGCACCATTTCAAATTCTGTAATCACCTTTCCCTCGGCTTTCATCTGCTGCACCACCGGATAAATTTCCTCCACCAGCTCTGCCAGCGCCTCAGGGGGCATCATTTCACCGTTCACCTGGAACCGCTCCCGGAAATTCAGGATATACGGCGAAATAAACAGTCCTGTCCGATAGTTTGCCTGCTGCAGGATTCCTGAAAGCATGGCACAGACGGAACCTTTTCCGTTAGTACCTGCCACATGAACAAACTTCAGCTTTTCATCCGGCGAACCGATGCGGCGGATCAGCTCTGCCACCCGCTCCAGTCCCGGTCTGCTGCCAAACACCAGCAGTGAGTTGATGATTTTTTCTGCTTCTTCAACCTTCATTGCTTCCATCCTCATTTATGATATGCTGCGGCCGCCTTTCTTTATGCCGCCGTGCAATCCCATTATACCCTCTTCCCTCTCCCTTTTCAAGCTCATTCCTGGGGTTTCAACCCAAACCCCACCAAGGGACTTCTCGTCCCTTGGAACCCTCGGCAGGGACGCAGTCCCTGCACCCGACGTATGAATGATGGTGAAATAACCGGGC
>CACYCV010000293.1 GCA_902772955.1 uncultured Ruminococcus sp. | reverse complement strand
GCGGAAGCCGCGGCAGTAAACCTGGACACGGCACAACCGAGCGGAACGGAGTGGAGCGCTGCCGCGAACACGTCCTGTGCGGTCACGTACCGCCGCGTTTAAAGGGCTTGCAAAAGAAAAAAACGTGTGATATAATGGTAGCGGACAAAACGCTGTGACGAAGAGAGTAGCCGAGGATGAGCGGAAAAGAGAGTCCTGCCATGGGCTGAAAGCAGGATCCGGTTAATGCGGTGAAGTTCACTTCTGAGCGGTATGGCTCAAATTCCCTTGGAAAAGTAAGCTGTAACGGGTGGTGCCGTTATACACCGGAAAGTGTCTGCCTGCGGGCAGAAATCAGGGTGGTACCACGGAATAGCTTCGTCCCTGCGCAGAAATGCGCGGGGCTTTTTTATTTCCGTATCCGCTGCAATAATAATGGAGGTTACTATGGACGAGAGAATTTTACAATTAAAAGCAGAATTTCAGAAAAAGCTTTCTGAAACCAGGGATCTGCTGGATTTGGATGGCATCAGGGTTGGCTTTCTTGGCAAAAAGGGCAGTATTACCTCTCTTCTCAAGGAAATGAAAGAGCTGGCGGTGGAGCAGAAAAAGGCTTTTGGCGCTGATGTCAATAAGCTCAAGGAGTTTGCTTCTGCCGAGATTGAAAAGAGAACCGCAGAGCTGAAACAAAAACAGATCGAAATGGAAATCAGATCCATGCCGAGGCTGGACATTACTACCCCTGCAGCTTGTTCCTGCGGCTCTTATCATCCCATCACCCTGGTGCAGAGACAGTGTGAAACTATCTTCAAATCCATGGGCTTTACCGTGGAGGATTACGCCGAGGTGGTGACGGACTATGAATGCTTTGAGTCGCTGAATATTCCCAAGCATCATCCCGCCAGAGATATGCAGGATACCTACTATCTCGAAAACGGCCAGCTGCTGAAAAGCCAGACCTCCGCCGCACAGAATGCGATTCTGCGAAAGTATGGCCCCGGTCTGATTCAGAACGGGACGCCTGTCCGTGCCATTTTCCCCGGCCGCTGCTTCCGTAACGAAGCTACCGATGCCTGCCATGAGAATACCTTCTTCCAGATGGAGGGCGTGATGGTGGATAAGGATATTTCTATTTCCAACCTCATTTATTTCATGAAAACCATGCTTTCCGAGGTGTTCCGCAAGGACATTAAGGTCAGACTCCGTCCCGGCTTTTTTCCCTTTGTGGAACCCGGCTTTGAGCTGGATATCAGCTGCCTGATCTGCGGCGGTGAGGGATGCCCCTCCTGTAAGCACAGCGGCTGGCTGGAGCTTTGTCCCTGCGGTATGATTCATCCCAACGTGCTGCGGGAAGGCGGTATTGATCCGGAGCAATATACAGGCTTTGCCTTCGGCCTGGGTCTGACCCGTCTTGCTATGATGAAATACGGCATCAAGGATATCAGAGATCTGAACAGCGGCAGCCTCAGGGCACTGTCACAGTTTACGGATGATGAATAAGGAGGAAGCACATTATGTTTTTGTCAATGAATTGGATCGAGGATTTTGTCGATCTCAGCGGTCTGGATAAGCTGGAGCTTATTCATCGTTTTTCCCTTTCCACAGCCGAGGTGGAAAATGAGATTTTTATGAAGGGCAGCGATATTTCCGGCATCGTGGTGGCGGAAATTAAATCGGTGGAGGCACATCCTCAGTCCAGAAAGCTTCACCTGCTCAAAGTGGACACCGGCACCGGTGAGCTGACAGACGTGGTCTGCGGCGCTCCCAACGTCCGTGTGGGTATGAAAACCGCCTTTGCCCGGATTGGCGCCAGGGTAGGGGAGATTACCATTGCTCCCCGTGAACTGGCAGGCTATACCTCCTACGGAATGTGCTGCGGTGAAAGCGAGCTTGGCATCAGTGACGACAATTCCGGCATTATGGAAATCACCGACGATGTACCCCTGGGAACCGACCTCAAGAGCATTTATCAGATAGACGACATTATCTTTGAGGTGGACAACAAGAGTCTGACGAACCGTCCCGACCTTTGGGGACATTACGGCATTGCCAGAGAATTTGCCGCTCTTGCCGGCAGACCGCTGAAGGCACTGGAAACCGACGATCTGTCCGTTTATGCCGACCTTCCCCCTGTGGATATGAAAATCGAGGATACCCTTTGCAAACGCTACAGCACCATCAAGGTGGAGAATATCAGCCGTACCGTCAGCCCGGTGAATATCCGCATCCGTCTGTATTACTGCGGGATGAGAGCCATTAATTTCCTGGCCGACCTGACCAATTACCTTATGCTGGAAATGGGCCAGCCCATGCATGCCTTTGATGCCAGAAGGGTGGAGAAAATCCGCATCAAACGTTTTGATGCTCCCTTTACCTTCCGAACCCTGGACGGGGTAGACAGAAATGTGGACGAAAACACCCTGATGATATGCAATGCCAACACTCCTGTTGCCATCGCCGGCATTATGGGCGGGCTGGATTCGGAAATTGTGGAGGATACCACCACCCTGACCCTGGAATCCGCCAACTTTGACGCTGCATCCGTGAGAAAGTCTACGGTTCGTCTTTCCCATCGTACCGATGCTTCCATGCGCTATGAAAAAAGCCTGGATCCGGAAATGACCGTGCCTGCCATCGGACGTTTCCTGTATCTGCTTAAAAAATCTGACAGCGGCGCCAGAGTAGTTTCTTCTCTGACAGATGAATATGCCGTCAAATTCCCGCCGGTAACCCTGCATTTTGACCAGCGCTTTGTAGACCGATACACCGGTATTACGATTGACAGCGACACGATTGTCCGCACTCTTACAGGCCTTGGCTTTGCGGTAACCTATGCAGATGGCAGCTATACGGTCGACGTTCCCTCCTGGAGAATCACCAAGGACGTTACCATGAATGCCGATATTATTGAGGAAATCACCCGTATTTACGGCTATGATAATTTTGAAGTCAACACCACCCGTTCTCCTCTGTATCCGGTGAGAATGTCCGCCGTCAAAATTAGTGAAGAGCGCATCAAGGATCTGTTGGTAAAGAAATACAGTCTGCATGAGCTGCATTCCTATGTCTGGGCATATAATGACGAGCTGAAAGCCCTGGGAATTGCCATTGAACCCAATGTCAGATTGGCCAATGCTACCAATCCCAATATTGAAACTCTGCGGAATTCCATGATTCCCACCCAGCTTTGTCAGGTAAAGAGCAACATCGGCTATGCACCGGAATTTGGTATTTTTGAAATCGGCAGAACCGTCAGCGGTCTGGACGAAAACAATCTCTGCATCGAGCATAAAAAGCTGGCCATCACCCTCTACAGCAAAACGGCGGAAATCAAGGATCTGTACTTCCGTCTGCGGGACATTCTGACATCTCTGGCACTGGAGCTGAAGCACAGCATCCTGACCTTTGCGGCAGCAGAGCCCTCTCACGATTATGAGCATCCTGTCAACCTGAACAAAATCTGTCTTGACGGCGTGGAGCTGGGTGTGATCGGCATGGTACATCCAACGGTCAGCAAAAACATTGACAAAAAAGGTCATGTGGTATTTGCCGAAGTGGATGTAGAACGATTTGCACAGGCGGCCGACACAGGGATTGTCTACGAAGAGCCCTCCCGTTTTCCGTCCATGGAATACGATCTGAGCCTGGATATGCCCGAAAACCTGCTTTACGGCGATCTGAAGGAATGCTGGACCCAGGAGGGCGGCGATCTTCTGAAACAGGTTTCTATTGTGGACACCTACGACACCGACACAATCCACAGAATTACCGTTCGTTTTGTCTTCTCCTCCCACGAAAGAACCCTTTCCTCTGCTGAGGTTCAGGAAATTGTCAACCGCATTATCGCAAACCTCCGCGTCAAAAACGTCACCATCCAGAACGCATAACCTTGAAGCATTGCCCTTATCTTGGGGTTTCACCCCAAACCCCAGCGGAGTGCCTCCGCTGTCGATTCGCGGCTTGCTCCACTCCGTTCCGCTTGATTTTGCCGTGTGCGGAGTGCCTCCGCTGTCAATTCGCGTGCGCGTGACCGCGCGGGACGATTCGCGGCTTGCTCCACTCCGTTCCGCTTGATTTCGCCGTGTGCGGAGTGCCTCCGCTGTCAATTCGCGGCTTGCTCCACTCCGTTCCGCTTGATTTCGCCGTGTCCAGCTTTACTGCCGCGGCTTCCACCCCACACGACGCTAACGCGCCGCTTTG
>CACYCV010000292.1 GCA_902772955.1 uncultured Ruminococcus sp. | reverse complement strand
TGGATGCCGGTCTTTTCCTTTTAATGTAAATGTGTCATAATGTTGTTAAGAATTACAACTTGCAGTTGTTTGCGGAGGAACTGCCATGGTTAACGAGGCGGTAAGAAAATACCTTAAAGAAAGGGGCTTTGGAGACAGGCTTAATGAGCATTCCGAGTCCATAGACACCGTAGAGCACGCGGCGCAGCAGATAGGATGCAGCGAAGCTGAGATAGCAAAGACCCTTTCCTTTATATTAGACGGCAAAGCCATGCTCGTAGTGACCGCCGGAGACGCCAAGGTGAACAGCGGCAAGTTCAAAGCGTTCTTTCACGTAAAACCGTCGATGATAGCCAGAGACATGGTGGAAGAACTGACGGGATTCAAACCAGGCGGGGTCTGTCCCTTCGCGGTAAAAAAGGACGTGCCGATCTGGCTCGACGTGTCCATGAAGAGATTCGAAAAGGTGTACCCGGCTGCGGGAAACGAATTCGCGTCGGCTGAGTTTACGCCTGATGAACTTGAAAAGGTTACCGGCGCTGCAGGATGGTGCGACGTCTGCAAGGGCTGGTACGAGGAAGAAGTATAAAGTGAGGTTCAAGATGCAGTATCTTTATCTGTGTGCTTTCTGCCTGGGTATGATGATCATTTTCATCTATCAGGAGAAAGAAAAGAATTATATAGCGGCAGCCATGCTCAAGGGCATCGCTTCTGCGGTTTTCGTGGCTCTTGGGTACCTGGGCAGCAAAATGTCCTTAGACAAGGGATTTGCCAAGATGGTGGTCATAGGGCTTGTCCTGGGATGCATAGCCGACGTTCTTCTCAATCTGAGGTTCGTCTTCGAAAAGCACGGGAAGATAGTATTCCTTGTCGGGATACTCGTATTCCTCGCCGGACACGTTATGTATCTCATAGCTCTCGTACCGAAGTGCGGGCATCTCACAACCTGCCTGATTGCCGGGGTACTACTGACAGTTGTTACTATGATTTGGATATTCAAACAGATCACCGCTCAGGCAGCCTTCAAGATCTTCGGAGTATTCTATATCGGCGCGATAATGCTTATGACCTGCGTGGCCATAGGCATACTCATCGAAAGACCCTCGGCGCAGTCCGCAATGTTCGCAGCGGGTGCCGTATCTTTCCTTATTTCGGATATAGTGCTGATACTCAACACCTTCGGAAAGGAGACGAAGTTTACCTTAAGGGTCACGAACCTGACGCTGTACTATATAGGGCAGCTGCTCATCGCGCTGAGTCTACAGCTGGTTTAAACAACAGATAGTTGTAGAATATAACAACGGTAAATATGAAGAGTCGAAAGTTAATGCTTTCGACTCTTTTAGTCATAATTCCGTATATTTATAAGGGCTGTTTTTGAAAGGATAACAACTAAATGGAGTTTGAAAAAAATAGAATATGCTGGAATAATCATTACATAAGCATTATGAAGAAAAAACTATATAGCCACACTCTTGGATACAAGGTGGATTGGATATTAGTGAAACCCTTCAGCGGTCAAGAGCGTTCAAAAAAGTATTGAAGATAATGGAGGCATACTATGCTTAGTAGAATAAGTGGTGCTGAAAATAAGGCGTATAATTTATCTCAATATATGGTGACATATCACACATATCATGGTACAATCGCTGTATCAGGAGGTGATATTATGCCAAACATTATACCGGTATCAGATTTGAGGAACTATAAAGCCGTATTAAGCCAGGTGAGTTATGGAAATCCCGTTTATTTGACAAAAAACGGCAGGGGGGACTGTGCGATAATAGACCTCAAGGAGTTAGATGAGCTAAGAGCTTTAAAGACGTTATTTTCTGAACTCGAAAAGGGAGAAATATCCGCAAGAAAAGAAGGCTGGATTTCCCTTGAAGATGCAGAAAAGAGGTTGGGCCTGTGAGCTGGAGTGTAAGGATTTCTTCGGAGGCTATGGCCGATTTGGAGTCAATCAAAGCATATCTTTCCGCACAGTTCGGAACAGATGTGTCGGAGAGATTTATACGTGACATCATGAAGGATATCAAAAAGCTTAAGGATTATCCTAATATAGACATAAAGCTTTTTGAACGATTCGATATAGTCACAGATTATAAATGTTTTTACACTCACAAAAACTATGTCTTTTATCGCATTGAAGGCGATAAAATCAATATAATTCGAGTGCTAGATCACAGACGAGATTTTTTGTTTACCCTATTTGGTCCTAGTATGAAAGAAGATGATTATTCTGACGAAGAATAGTATCCTTACGAAGACAGATATCTGAAAGATAAATTCGATATTTACCGTGACGTGATGAAAAACAGTAAAATAACCAGAGTTGTTATATATCCCGGCCAAAAACCGACTGCAGAACAGATAAAAGAAATAGAAAATGCAGCAGAAAGAGAGATTGTTACGGACGATGATGCACCTGAACTGACTCCGGAACAATATGCCGAGAT
>CACYCV010000291.1 GCA_902772955.1 uncultured Ruminococcus sp. | reverse complement strand
ACGACGACGCTGTTAAGGGCAAGGGCTTGCCCACTGTAACTCTTTTTACAACCATGCAGGATCTCGGTTACGTCTGATGCGCACAGATTACTTTCGGGCGTGAAAAAAGCAGAAATGTTTACAGCAAAGTAATACATAAAATATTATCCCCCGGGCTGTATCTGAACCGAGGATGACTGCCTCGGGGGCACCCCCGTCCGCACCGCCCGCTACAAAAATAATGCTTGCAATTTTTGTTTCATGCGAGTATAATGAGGTTGTATGGGGGTATAGCTCAGATGGTAGAGCGCTTGGTTCGCATTCAAGAGGTCAGGGGTTCGATTCCCCTTATCTCCACTTTAAAACTCCGCTTCTGATGAGGTTTTCAGAGGCGGAGTTAATTTTTTATTGATGAGAATAAACGATCAGGTTGACATTTTACATCCGTATGGTATAATCCAAAAAGCATTGGAGGTAGTCAGAGATGAGCAACAGGGAGATGATCGCAAAAATGCTGGATGAGCTGCCGGAAACTGGGGGATGTTCTGGCTTTTATACAAGGATTGTTGATCTCCGGCGATCCGGAAGAAAAAGACGATGCTTTTTGTCAGTCTCTTTTGAATTCATATCTTGATGACGAGGATCCCGAAAAAGATACCGCCTTTTCCCTTGATGATTGTAAAAAAGAGTGGGGGCTTAGCTGATGTATCAGATCATCATCTTAAAGCAGGCAAAGAAGTTGATTGATAAGCTGCCTGTTAACGACAAGAAGTGTATTGTTGAAGCACTTGAAAAGCTTCCGGAAGAGGGATATTAAATAAATGCGTGGGCACGAACAGTTTTTCCGTCTGCATGTCGGTGATTTCAGAATTATTTATACAGTCGATAACGGAAAGCTTATGATCTGTGTAGTAGATGCAGGAAACAGAGGACAGATTTACAGGAATTATTGATTTTAATAAATCGGCACTTTGAATCAATTTGGTTCAGAGTGCTTTTTTATTGCCAGAAGGGAGGGATAATAAATGGAACAGGCAGAAATCCTGCGCGAAGCACAGCAGGCGTGGAGCGGAGACTATGAACAGTGTGAGGGACAACATAAAAACTCCCGCCTGAAAAATCAGACGGGAGTCGGCGGATTATTCTGTTTTCTGCGGTCTGCACAGTTCGTCAAGGGTAACCCCGAGCCCATCGGCGAGCTTTATAGCAGTAGAAACTTTGCAGTCATCGTTTCTTTCAATGTCCTGAATAGTTCTGCGGGGGACGCCGGAAAGTTCAACAAGTTTTGGAACAGATAATTTTGGGCTGAGACGAATTTCTTTCCAATTCATGCTAAGCCCTCCAAAATAGTTTTGAAAGCAAATACGGCAAATGCAGCTAAGCAAGTGTTATATGCTTTCCCTCCCGGCCCGGAAAATTGCAGGCGGAACATCAGTCCGCTCCTTCAGACTGCTCATCGGCGGCTTCAATGCCTTTGATGACAGAAAGACAACAATTGTCAGGATCCAGCTGGTCGCGCAGACGACGATTGACATCCTCCAGGGTGATCGCGGCGATCTGCTCGGACGCATTCAGGCTGTCACGGCCGGTGAATTCATCGTTGATCATGGTGGAAGCGATGGAGAAGGTGCTGTCAAAGCTGCGGGCAATTCTTCCGTAAACGCAGCGTTTGGCGATTTCAAACTCTTCCTGTGCAATTCCGTTTTGATGCAGTTCTCTGACGGCCTCCTTGATGATCTCCGCAACCTCCAATGGCATTTTGGATTCGCCTCCGAAAAAAACGGCACGATAGCCGCAGCCTTCCCAATATTCGGATCCAAAGCTGGAATTAATCATTTTTTCATCCAGTAAACGTCGATACAGAGCCGAGCTTTCACCGGCAAATGCCTCCAGCAGAATACTGGTGCAGAGCATTTCTTTGGTACTGGCAAATTCTTTACCGGCCCTTTCTTTGAAGCCAAGGGCAAAGGAGGGGACGGCCACCGGAAGTGTCTGTTCAATATAGGTCTGTCCTACCTCATAGGGTTCCTCCGGGAATACGCTTTCCGTTTGTACCGGTTCATCGCGGCGCAGCTTGGCATCCGCAACTTCCAGTACCTCCTCGGGGTCAACATCACCGGCAATGCACAGAATCATGTTGTTCAGATTGTAATAGCTGTGATAGCATTCATAGAGAATTTCAGGGGTGATTTCCGCAATGGATTCGACGGTGCCTGCAATATCTGTGTTGATGGGATGCTTTTGATACATAGCCTGCAGAAGGTTCATGTTAACCTTCCAATCGGGGTTGTCTGCATACATTTTGATTTCCTGGCCGATGATGCCCTGTTCCTTGGCAACGGTTTCCGGTGTGAAATAGGGAGACTGCATCAGGTCAAACAGGATTTCCAGAGATTCTTTGAAGCGTTCGGTGCAGGAAAACAAATAACAGGTCACATCAAAGGTGGTATAGGCGTTGGCAGAAGCGCCTGTTCTGGCATACCGGCTGAAGGCATCTCCCTCTTCGCTTTCAAACAGCTTATGCTCCAGATAGTGAGCCGTACCGTCAGGAACCTTGACGGTGGCTCCGTTATGGATAAAAGTAGAATTGATCGAGCCGAAATGGGTACCGATTACGGCATAAGTGGAATGGAAGCCTTCTTTGGGGCAGATCATAATTTTAAGACCGGAGGGATGCCGGAGAGTATAATATTCCTCGCCGAAGCGAGTGTTGACGGTTTTGATAAAGTTCATAGCAGGGAACACCTCTTTTCTTAATTTCCCACCAGGGAGAATACGGTATCTAACTGAATTTGGGAGGCAAGCTCCAGAAGCTCCTCTTTGGTAACGCTTTCAACCAGATCGGCAGCCTCCATTGGTGAAAGGGGTTCAGGCCGCAGCAGATTTCCAATGAAAAAGGACTGAATGGAAGCCGGACTGTCCAGAGAGGAAATATAGGCATTCTTAACGGCCAGTTTGGCAGTAATCAACTCTTCATCGGTAATATCCCCCCGCTTCAGCAGCTCAACCTGTCTGGTAATGGCTTCCTCGGTTTTGCTGATGTTGTCGGTTTCCACGCCGCTGTCAATCAGAAGAATAGCCTTTTCCTTGTCAATGTGGCAGGCACAATAATAGCAAAGACTCTGCTTTTCACGGACATTCTGGAATAATTTAGAGGTGGGAGTGCCTCCCAGTACGGCGGACAGCAGCGTGCTGGCAACAATCTCTTTGTTATTCTGAGGATAGGCGCAGCGATAACCCATTACCAGCTTGGACTGTGAAATCTCATCCGTTTCCACCACGCGTCTGACACTGTCCGGAGCGGAGACAATAGCCGTTTTGCCGGAAATTTTGCGGGACTTTCCTTTCAGATGAGAGCAGAACCGCTCATAGACAGGCGCCGTATCGGTACTGCCGATCATGGTGATTTCGATTCTTGCCCGATCCAGCAGGGTTTTCCAGGCCGTCATCAGCTTTTGCTGGGTCAGCTTTTTCACGTCCTCCCGGTTTCCGCAGCGGCCGATGGAAAACAGCTCATCACTGCACATGATTTCAATGCAGCGATTGACGGCAAAGGTGCGTTTGTCGTTATATTCGGCGTCGATGTCTTCCAGCAGCTGACGGCGTTCCTGTTCCACATCCTCTTCATCAAAATGCCCGTCAATTATTTTGGGAGCAAACAGGATTTCACACAAAAGCTCTGCCAATTCGGACATGACGGATTCGTTATCAATGGTGTAGCGGTCATCTAATCCGGAAGCGGCAATGGTAATCGCCTGAAAATCACCGATCCGCTGATAGGAGGGATACAAAGCGGCACCGTATAGGCTGTTCAGCTTGCGGTTCAGTGCCGTGATATCAGGAAATTGCCGGCAGGCATGTGTCAAAACACAGGATAAAAGCGCATTGGCGGCGGCGGTTTCACGGTTCAGAGGCACCAGCAGGGTGATACTGAGCCGACCGACCTTGAAGCGATGGTCTGTCATTTCATTGAAGCTGACACCCTCGCAGATTTCTTTTCTGACAAAACCGGACATTCTAACATCTCCATTCTTTCCGTGTTCTGAGAAGAACAAATTGTATATCTTTTTTATTATACCACATTCTGATGCTATATAAAAGACATTGGGCTATGACAAAATAATACATAGAGTAATAAATATACAATTCGTATATTATCAAGGATGCTTTTTCCGCTTTTTCACGCCGACTCCATTGTTTAGTGAAGTCGTTGCTTTTTCATTGCACAACGTGTTGGATGTTAGCGAGGCGGTCTTCCGGTCAACACGCAGTATGAACCCTTCCGGCACTTCGTGCCACTCCCATAAAGAAGAGGCTTTCAAAGCGGTCCGTTGGTCAAAAGGAAATCGTTCACAAGTGTACCGCAAAATCTTACCCCTTTTTCTGTTGCTCTTTGATCCCCAAAACACAAGTTTTTTGGGAAAGGGTTATCCCCCGGCAGGGTTCGGGACAGAGTCCCAATATTCCGGAGAAGAAAGTTGATTTTCGTGCCGTACGGTCGCCGCCGGTTGACAGGTTATCAATGAAAGGGTATAATAAAGGAAATGAAAGAAAAAGAAAAGAAGGAATCCTGTTTATGAAAAAGCGTATTCTTTTGTGTCTGCTGATTGGAATCATGTCCCTTTCTGCCGCCGCCTGTGGAGATTCATCCTCGGTTCAGAGCGGAAACACCTCTTCTTCTGCTGCATCCCGCCAGGAAACAAAGCTCACCTCTCAGAACAGCGCAGAAGAGAACGTAGAGGTCAGTTCAGAAACGAATGCGGCAGATCGCACTGCAGATGCCTCTTCCCAGGAGGAGTCCGTTGTTGAAGCAGAAGACATCTATCTCAGCGATAACTCTGTCACCCTGCAGGAAGGAGAACAGCATCAGCTTCTGGTTACCTTTTCTCCGGATAATACCACCGATAAAACCATTTCATGGGCTGTTTCCGACAACGATATTCTTACCATTACCCCTGCCGGCATTATTACCGCCAGATGCGCAGGCACCGCTCAGGTAACTGCCGCAACCACCGGCGGTCTTTCTGCCTCCTGTGAGGTGACCGTAATCGCAAAAGAAGAGGACACGGACTCTCAGCCGCCGGAAAGCTCCCGCGGGGAATATAAACCGGCACCGGCGCCAACCGGAAAAACCGTGGATGCCCACTGGTTTGACGATGCGGTCTTTGTGGGTGACAGCGTGACAGCAGGATTGTATAATTATTCCGATAACGGCTGTCTTGGAGATGCAGAATTTCTGGCCAAAGAATATATGGGCTTCCATACAGCCATGTATGAGCCAGACAATGACTACAGCATCCTTCCCGTTTATAACGGGGAACGGGTCCGCGTAGAGGACGGCATTGCCATGACAGGCAAAAAAAAGGTCTTGATTATGTTAGGAATGAACGATATCTGCTCCTGGGGGGTAGATGAGTCCGTTGACGCGATGAAACGCTTTGTTGACCGGATACTGGCTAAAAATCCCGATGTTCAGATCTATATCGAATCCGTGACTCCTATGATTTCCTCCAAGGTGCGGCCTGATCTGCTGAACAACACCAGTATTGCCCTGTTCAATGATCAGGTAAAACAATATTGTGAGAAAGAAGGCTTTATCTATCTGGATATTGCTTCTGTAGTGGGAGACGGCAACGGCAACCTGCGGGACGATCTCTGTTCGGATGCCGGTTCCCTGGGACATCATCTCACAGGCGAAGGAGATTCTCTGTGGGTGGAATACCTTAAAACCCATGTTGCATAAACAGAAAGGAGTATAACCTATGGCATTCGGCGTTCACTATCAAACCATCCAGACCATGCAGTCTTATACCATTCAATCCTTGTTTGAAGCCATTAAGGACAAACCCTTTACGGCAGGAGTCCCCTCACTGGTGAATCACTGCGGCTATGATGTCATCACCTTTCCGCCTCTGGACAAGAGGAATCAGGTCTGGATCACTCCCGGCGTCAACGGTCCCGGCAATTTTTTCTATGTTCAGAAGCAGGAAATGGCAGGCGCCGATAATATCGTCACCAATGCCGTCACCAATCAGCTCACCTTCGGTGTGGCAGGGCTAAAGGGTAAATTCGGACAAAACGCCAGACAGTGCGAATGGCTGGTGGATATGACTGCCTATGAGCTGTCTGTCATGGGATTGTGATCCCGCTCCTGGCGGTTCAACTTTTTTCCACATACTCAACGGCTTTCAAAAAACAGAAGGGAGGCACTCTCTATGAAAAAACACCTGATTTTCCTCACCGGCACTTCCCTGTTATTGCTGGCCTGTGGGCTTCTTTCTGCCGGATGCAGCTCCGGCGGTACGGCAACCGGTACGGCAACCGCTCCGGAAGCCCTCCAGACTTCTTCGGCACAGCTTATGCCCGGTCAGCAGACCATTCCCGGGCAGCAGGTTCCCATTCAGCCTGTCAGCTCCTCTCCCTATGTAGGCACCTGGGTACATACCTATGAATACTTCGGCACAAACTATCATACTACCCTGGTTATCAACGCTGACGGTACTGCCGTTTTCTATAATGAAGAAGCGGAGCTGGGTAATTTCTCCGCCTCCTGGCAGGATACCGGCACCTCCCTTTCCCTGCAGCGCAGCGACGGCGTACAGTCTGTCTGTACCGTTGCCGGTAATATTCTCACCGAACAGAGCTACGAAAACGGATCCGTCTATACCGCGGAATATGTCCGCTCCTGAAAAGCGCTGTAATTTGTTAGTTAAAATATTGTCATATTCCTTGATATTTTTCATATTATCTGCTATGATGACAGTAATCATTAAAATAATGAGCCGTCAGGACACCTGCGCGAAACCGTACAGACTGCTTCTGCATTCAGACTCTTATTTATTATCTATTTTTTTCAAGAGGTGAAATTTTATGAACAATCCGTATCCTAACAACCAGTACCCCGCACCACAGCAGCCGGTTCAACAGGCCTATGCACCCCAGCCCTATGCGCCTCAGCCTTTTGTACCAAGAGAGAAAGGTTTTCTGGGAACTAACCTGATGGGCATCATTGTCTGTGCCCTGGGTATCGCCGGCGTTGCTTTCGGCATTGCTTCCCTTGCCGTCTGCGGCAACGAGTTCGGCGCAAGGTTTGCCGGCTCCACCGATGCCGCTATTGCCGCAGCATCTCTTGTCAGCGGACCCGCTCCGGCCTTTGGCCTCGTGATGTGCATCCTGGCATTCCTGTTCAGTGCCGGTGCCGCTGTGCTGGGTCTGATTTTTGGCAACAAGCTGGCAGAGGAAGGCTCTCCCAAGGGCGCTGCTCTCAAGGTTGGCACCGTATTCGGCTTTGTCGGCGTGCTGATCTTTGTCTTTGCTATTTTTGTCACCAGCTGCTCCACCTGCTCCTACTGCTCTATGAAAACAAGAGCCGGCTGATCGGCTGACCCGGAATCAACAAAAACACAATACTATTAAGAGGTGAATTGTTATGAATAATCCATATCCTAATCCGCAGGTCCCCCAACAGCCTCAGGCACCGGTACAGCAGCCCGTACAGCCCTATTATGCGCCTCCGGCACCCCCCAAGCCCCGCAAGCCGAAGGGACAGTCCTATCTTTCCAAGAATTTTATAGGCATTCTGGTGCTTGTCTGCGGTGTAGCCGGTATTCTTCTGGCTCTCGCTGCTATTATCGTCAGCGGCAACACCTACAGCACTACTGTAGGAACAGCGATCACCACCAATAACAGTATTCAGACAATGCAGGCTTCCGGAGCAACCTTGAGTGCAACCCAAGCCACCAAGCTGGTTTCCGGCTTTTCTCCCGTCATTTGCCTGATTCTTTCTATTCTGGCCACCCTGTTCAGCGCTGCCGCCGTGGTGTTCGGCATTATTTTCGGCAGCAAGAGAAACGCTTCCGGTGAAGCCAAGGGTGCTTCCACCGTCATCGGTATCGCTGCCGGTCTGGCAGGCGTACTGCTCTGCATCTTTGCAATCTCCGTTTCCAGCTGCTCAACCTGCTCTTATTGCTCTATCAAGAAAGCAGCTACTCCCACTGCTACACAGACAACAGCCAGTTTTCGCTGACAAACAGCAATAAACCGGGCACCTTGTGATTGTTCTCACAGGGTACCCGGTTTTTTTGTTGTCTTCCATTATTTGACAGCGGTTCCTCTTGACAGCGGCTGTGCGGTAAAAACAAGTTCAAACTGTTCTGACAGCCGGTCGGCGCAGGCATCCGCATCGGCTTTCTCTGCGAAGAGTCCGAAGACCGCCGATCCGCTGCCTGTCAGACAGGCACCTTCGGCACCGCAGTCCAGCATCATGGCCTTAATATCATCAATTTCCGGAATGTCTACGACTTTTTCAAACTTATTATATAAGCCCCTGCCGATTTCCGACAGATCGCCGTTACAAATACCGCTGACGACCTTATCTCCATTGGCAAGATGGGCATAACCCACCGTATCCGATTTCCGATAGGCTTCGGCGGTAGATACTTTAATTTCCGGCTTCACGATCACAAACCGGCAGTCAGGCAGATCCGGAAGCGGATTCAGGATAGTTCCGATACCGCCTGCCGTCATGGTGCCGCCGTAAAGACAGAAGGGGACATCCGCACCGATTTCTTCCGCCATTTCCGCCAGTTCGGAAAGGGACAGCTCCGTATGCAGCAGCTCGTTGAGTGCCGTCAGCACAGCAGCCGCATCCGTACTGCCTCCCGCCATCCCTGCCTGGGAAGGGATTCTTTTTTTGATTTTGATCGTTACGCCTACAGGCGCCAGCGCCGTACGGGCAAAAAACACTTCGGCTGCCCGATAGGCAGTGTTGGTGGCATCACAGGGAATTTCCTCATCGCTGCATTCCACCAGGATCCCGTCGGCATCCTCATCCACACTGACCGTCACTTCGTCCTCCAGAGAAATCGCCTGCATGACCATATTGACGAGATGATATCCGTCATTCCGCCGTCCGGTAATATCCAGGAACAAATTCAATTTTGCGGGAGCAAGTACCGTACATTTCATGATTCAGAAATCCTTTCAGGCCGGAAACGCCCGACACAGCAGGCCGTCCGGTTATTCATCAGGCTTGGTTTCGTTGAGGAAACGTTCAATACGGGCCAGTGCCTCCTGAATATGCTTCAACGAGTAAGAATAGGAAACCCTGGCAAACCCTTCGCCGCAATCACCAAAGGCCGTTCCGGGCACAATGGCAACCTTCTGGGCATAAATCAGCTTTTCGCAGAAATCCTCTGAAGTCATTCCCGAAATCTGGATGCTGGGGAATACGTAGAAAGCCCCCTCCGGCTCAAAGCAGGTCAGTCCCATGCGGCAGAATTCGTCTACAATCAGACGGCGGCGGATGTCATATTCTTCTCTCATGTGTTCGATATCGTTATCCCCATGCTTCAGAGCTTCAATAGCAGCATACTGTGCTGTGGTAGGCGCACTCATAATGGCATATTGGTGCAGCTTCAGCATCTGGGAAATCACCGGTGCCGGTCCCAGAGCATAGCCCAGACGCCAGCCTGTCATAGCGTATGCTTTTGAGAAGCCGCTGACCACAATCGTCCGCTCCTTCATTCCCGGAATGCTTGCAAAGGACACATGGCGTTCCTTGCCATAGGTCAGTTCACCATAAATTTCATCCGAAAGCACCAGAATCTGATGCTTTTCCAGCACCTTGGCAATTTCCTCCAGATGCTCCCGTCTCATGACGGCACCGGTAGGATTATTCGGGAAGGGCAGAATCAGCAGCTTGGTGCGGGGAGTGATATGTTCTTCCAGTTCCTGAGCCGTCAGACGGAATCCGTTTTCGGATTTTGTTTCAATGATAACCGGTTTTCCTCCGGCCATTACCGTCATGGGCTCATAGCAGACGAAGGCAGGCTGGGGAATCAGCACTTCATCCCCTTCCTCGACCAGCGCGCGGATGCACAGATCAATCGCCTCCGAGCCGCCTACAGAAACGAGAATTTCATTGTTCGGATTATATTCCACCTGAAACCGTCTAGCATAATATTTGGAAATCTGCTGTCTCAGCTCGATGAAGCCGCTGTTGGGAGAATACCAGGTATGTCCCCGACGCAGGGATTCAATTCCTTCCTGACGAACGTGCCAGGGCGTCGTAAAATCCGGTTCACCGATACTGAGAGAAATGACATGATCCATCTCGTTGGCAATATCAAAAAATCTTCTGATTCCGGACGGCTTGATACTGCCCAGCTTTTTATTGAGTAATTTTGAATAGTCTATCACAGTATCATGCTCCTTTGCTCTTGTTCATCCTCATCATTATAGAAGGAAACCCCGCCGCCCTTGTATTGGGTCAGCACAAAGCTGGTGGCGGTTCCGATCACATTATCCAGGGTTGACAGCCGTTTGGATACAAATTCGGCAATTTCCTGAATGGTATCGCCCTTCACAGTGGCAATGAGATCATACCGGGAGGAAGCTGCCAGATAGACGCTTTCGACATTGTCGTATGACATGACGATTTTGGCAATATCATCAAAGCCGGTTTCCGGTTTGGGAGTAACCTTCAGTTCAATAATGGCAGTCACACCGGAATCCTTGACCTTATCCCAGTTAATCAAAGTCGTACTGCCCTTGATAATTCCCTGTTCCTTATAGGCTTCTATCTGCTGCCTGACGTACTCTTCGCTTTCCCCCAGCATCACCGCCAGCTGCGCGGGTGTAAAATCTGCGTGTCTGCTCAATATTTCCAATAGCTTATTCATTTTCTTTCTTCCTTTCAAAGTAGTTTTCCTCTATTATACACTACCTGTCCTCCATTGTCAAAACAAACATGGCGTGCGGCGGGTGACCCCGCTGGACGTGTTCGCGGCAGCGCTCCACTCCGTTCCGCTCGGTT
>CACYCV010000290.1 GCA_902772955.1 uncultured Ruminococcus sp. | reverse complement strand
GCCTGCCGCACAGGAAAAGCCTGCCGAGACAATTCCTGCAGAACCGATGGAGCAGACAAAGGAGACTTTACAGCCTGCCGGAGATGAATCCAGGACGGTGCATGGAGAACTGATGCCTGTCACGGAGGAAGAATTCTTTGAGGGTGTTCAGACAGCAAACCTGATTCCGCCGGAGGAGAAGCGTTCCAAGAGGGAGGAGTTTTCCTTTGAACGGGACAGCGGAATTATCTTTGAACACGCTTCCGCTTCTCAGCATCCCATCGTGCCGATGCAGACACCTTTTACCGTGGTACCCCGTCTGGAAAGCGTCAGCGCAGAGGAATATCATAAAGAATATGAAGAAATGAAGCGTTCGATGCCGAAAAATCAGGCTTATGCCCAGCGCTTCAGTCAGAGCAATATTCCCCAGCCCTTTGTGGAAACGGCCAGGCCCGTAACGCCGGAGGAACCCTCCGTGCAGGAAGAAGCACAGCCGCTTGATTCCTATGAAAAGAGGTTTGGCAAGGGCAGAAAGCATAAAAACAAGCGTCGTGAAGAACGCAGACAGGATGTTGCCGGTGTGGAGCAGACGGAAGCTGCCGGGGCGGACATGGCTTTGGAGCAGCCTGCCGTTGCGCAGCAGAATGAAGATCCCTTTGCACCGGACAGCTATAAGGACGAGGAGCTGCTCATCAAGGATCACAAGAAGAAAAACACCGATTCCATGGGAACCCGTTTTAAAAAGTCCTTTGGCAAATTTTTCTCCAACGATATTCCGGATGAGGAAGACTGATTCCCTAAAGGAGGATGAAGATGAATCAACTGATGATTCGTGATGTACGCATTCTGGATCCTGTCAATGAGGTTGACAGGATCGGAACGCTTTGGATACGGGAGGGCAGAATAGCGGAAGCCTTTGAACCGGATGGGGATACCGTTGTCATCGACGGTGCCGGACTGACGGCAGCGCCGGGACTGATTGATCTTCATGTTCATCTGCGGGATCCCGGTCAGACGGAAAAGGAGGATATTCTTTCCGGCTGTCGTGCGGCAGCGGCAGGAGGGGTGACCCAGCTGCTGGCAATGCCCAATACCAGACCGGCAGTAGATACCCCCGAGACGGTGCGGTATATTCTGGAAAAGGCAAAAAATGCCGATGCCAGGGTTCATGTGGTGGGAGCTATCACCAAGGGTCTCGGTGGGCATGAGGCAACGGATATCGGTGCCCTTTATGAGGCAGGCATCGCTGCCTTGTCGGATGACGGTGTGCCGGTGCTGGACACCTCTATTATGGTGGCGGCCATGCAGAAGGCTGCCGAGGCGGAAATGGACATTCCCGTAACGGCTCATTGCGAGGATCCCTATCTGGCGGGAGGTAAGGTAAATGAAGGTGCCGTGTCCCGTTCCCTTGGGGTCAAGGGGATGCCCTGTGCCGCCGAGGATGCCGGTACCGCAAGAGAACTGGCACTGGCGGAAAGCTATCACCTGCCGATTCATATCTGTCATGTCAGTACGGCAACCTCGGCAGCGATGATCCGCGCCGCCAAACAGCGCGGGGTGCGGGTGACGGCAGAGACGGCTCCCCATTATCTGATGCTGACGGAACAGGAGCTGCTTCGCCGGGATGCCGACTTCCGGATGAATCCACCCCTGAGAACCGAAACGGATCGGCTGGCGATGATAGAAGCGCTGCGGGACGGGACGATTGATGCCATTGCAACGGATCATGCCCCCCATACACCGCAGGAAAAGGCGGATTTTGTCCATGCGCCCAACGGGTCGATCGGCATGGAAACCTCCTTTGCGGCAGCCTATACGGTGCTGGTGGAGGGGAACATTCTGACAGAGGGAGAGCTGATCCGGAAGATGTCCGTTCATCCGGCCAGGATTCTTCGTACCTATGGCGGTACGCTTGCGGTAGGAACGCCGGCGGATGTGATGCTCTATCGGAAGGAAGCCTGGACGGTGG
The DNA here is from genome assembly GCA_902772955.1 of uncultured Ruminococcus sp. Lineage (GTDB taxonomy): Bacteria > Bacillota > Clostridia > Oscillospirales > Acutalibacteraceae > UBA1213. Next base: position 4,768 of record CACYCV010000290.1, on the reverse strand, counting down.
ACCCCCAGAAGCTTCACGGCAAATCCCGGAATACGCCCTTCAAGGGACTGACACTGGCGGCAAAGGTAAAAATGACGATTTATGGCGGCAGGATTGTATTCGATGAATGGCGCTGACAATAGACTGTTTGCTCCGGAGGACACCATTGCCGGATGACAGCAACCAATACAGATACGAGGAGGAGACCGATCATGTCTTTTGACAGATTAATTGAAGGAATCAAAAAAACCAAGAATCCCACAGTGGCAGGGCTGGACCCCAAGCTGGATTTTATTCCTGCTTTCCTGAAGGAAGAAGCCTACGCCAGGGTTGGTAAAACCCTGGAGGGTGCCGCAGAGGCTCTGTACCTGTTCAATGTTGGATTGATTGATGCCCTTTGCGATATTGTTCCGGCCGTCAAGCCCCAGGCGGCATATTATGAGATGTATGGCTGGCAGGGAGTACGGGCGCTCAGACGCACCATCGTGTATGCAAAGAGCAAGGGAATGTTTGTGATTGCTGACGGTAAGCGCAATGATATCGGCACCACTATGGAAGCCTATGCCAAAGCCCATCTGGGTACCGTGGAGGTGGAGGGAGAACCTCTGGAAGCCTTTGGTGCAGATGCCCTGACCGTCAACGGCTATCTTGGCACGGACGGCGTCAAGCCGGTTCTGAATGTCTGCAGGGAACAGGACAAGGGACTGTTCATTCTGGTAAAGACCTCTAATCCTTCTTCCGGTGAACTCCAGGACAGAGTACTGGAGGACGGTCTGACGATCTATCGTACCATGGGAAATATGTGTGAAGCCTGGGGAAAAGAGCTGCCGGGTCAGTTTGGCTATTCCGGTGTTGGCGCCGTGGTGGGTGCAACCTATCCCGAACAGCTAAGAGAGCTTCGTCAGGCACTTCCCCATACCTTCTTCCTGGTGCCCGGCTATGGTGCCCAGGGCGGCGGAGCCAAGGATGTGGCGCCTGCTTTTGACGAAAAGGGACTGGGTGCGATCATCAACTCCTCCCGTGGCATTATGTGCGCATGGAAAAAAGAGGAGGGACTGGATCCCAAGGAGTATGCGCAGGCAGCCCGCCGGGAGGCTATCCGCATGAGAGATGAAATCACGGCTTTGATTCCGATTGCCGACTGAGGAAGAACGCTGACAGAATCAGGAGGTTTGGTCTGTGAAACCGGATAAACAACTGAACGGCAGCTGGGAAGAACGAGGCGTTATCGGGGACCGGATTGAAATATCCGACAACCGCATTGTCTTTTTGTGGATGAGCGGTCCGGTTCTGCAAACTACCTTTACCATCAAAGAAGAGAACGGTGTGAAAGAACTGCAGCTTGCCCGTAAGGGGCTGCGCTATCAGAATGCTTCCAGTGATTACGGCACCGTTGAACAAGTGTATTTTGAGGACGGAAAGCTGCATTATGTCAAGCATTTTCCGATTTCCGGATTATCGGAATCGGTACTGACCCCTACCGAACGTTCCCGCTATGGCAATGTGACCATTGATGATACGCTGCTGAAAAAGGTTCAGGGAACGTGGCAGGAGGCCTCTTCAGGTTACTTCTCTTTTGAAATTCACAAGGACCGTCTGAAAATGCAAAAGGAAATCTATCCCATTCATGGCGCGGTCAAGCCCGCTGCGCGGCAAGGGGAGGAATTTTCACTGATTCACCAGGATCCGTCCCGGCATCGTCTGGCCTGTTTTGAAGAAATGGTATATGCCGACGGAGTCATCAAGGCCTATATGCTGGTATGTGATCTGGGAATGCAGGAAGTGATTTTTCACAAAAAAGCATGATGCTTCTTTATTTACCAAAAAATTTCAGGATGCCTGTCAGCCGACCTCGGTTTGCTGACGGGCATTTTTTCATGAAGAATTCCTGAAAAAACAAAAAGCTGCCGGATTTGAAAAGGGTGGGGAATTCTTTTTTTGCTTCATAAAGATTTATAAGTTTATTAACGATTTGTTGATTTTTTCTTTTGAGAAACGGATTATACTTTTCTTTACGGAAAAGAAATGACGGAAAAGGAGTGAAGCATCATGCCGGTAGGACTTATATTAGAGGGTGGAGGCAACCGGGGGGCTTATACGGCGGGTGTTCTGGATGTATTGGCTCAGCACGATATTCTGCTTCCGATCACCTATGGGGTTTCCGCTGGTGCCTGCAATGCCATGTCCTATCTGTCCAAGCAGCCGAAGCGGAATTATCGTGTATATACCGAATATGCCGCCGACAAGCGCTACAGCAGTATGCGGCTGCTCCGCAAAACAGGCAGTTTATTTGGCTTTGATTTTATTTTCGGGACGCTTGCCGATGAACTGCTTCCCCTTGATTATGAAGAATTTTATCGGACCTCCATGCGGCTTCGTGTATGCGCCACGGATATTGTCAACGGAACACCGGTATTTTTTGAAAAGGAAGCGTTGAGGGACGATCTGAAGCCGCTGATCGCTTCCGCTTCACTGCCGGTGGTGGCAAACATTGTCCGTTACGGGAATTATGAGCTTCTGGATGGCGGTGTAACGGCGCCGATTCCGATTGAATACGCTATCCGGGACGGAATAGAAAAAAATATTGTTGTGCTCACCAGAGACAGAAGCTATATCAAAAAAGACAAGCCGGAGTTTCCTCTTTTTTACCTGAAACGCCGCTACAAGGCTTATCCGAAACTGGTAGAGGCGCTGGTGAAGCGTCCTGCTGTTTACAACCGGGAGAGAGAGCTGTGCTATCAGGAGCAGGAAAAGGGCAATGCGCTTGTCGTCCAGCCGTCCCGTGCCATCCATATCAAGCGGCAGTGCAAGGACCCGGCGATTCTGGCGGAAATCTATCAGATGGGTGTGCAGGATGCGAATGACCGGTTGAAGGAAATCAATCGTTTTATTGCCATGAACGCCTGAACGGGGATATCAGGCAGACGGAGACACCTTGCGCGGGGGCGTTTCGCTGTCTGTGGACAGCGACTTAGGGGGACTTTTGCGAAAAAGTCCCCCTAAGAATCCCGAAAACGAACGCAGCAAAGCGTACTTCCGGTTATTACGCCATTATTCAGACACCGGGTGCAGGGACTGCGTCCCTTGGTGGGGTTTGGGGCAAAGCCCTGCGGGCAACTTGACAAATTCATTTCACATCCCGTTTTATTGTTTAGTGGAGTTATTTATCACAGCAGCTTGCGCTGCTGTGAAGGAAGCAAGATGTGTTGGTGGCTTCGCCCCCAAGCCCCTTTGATATTTCGCACTCTGCGGAGTGCGACCAGGGGCTCTGCCCCATGGACCCCGCAGCCTTTGAAAAGGCTGGCGAAACTTTTAACGTAGAGAAGCGTTCTTCCGGTTGTTTCACCATCATTCAGACACCGGGTGCAGGGACTGCGTCCCTGCCGCGGCTTCCACCCCACACGACGCTTTGGGGTGGTTTTCTTTTGACCGGAAGGACGCTTCGCAAGCCTTGCCTTTAAACTTCCCTTAAAGATTTTTCCCCGAAGGGGTGCAGGGGGCGACCGGAAAGCCCCCTGCGTAGGCCGGATGTGTTCACTTCACTAAACGATAAAATCGGATGTGAAATGAATTTGTCAAGTCGCCCGCGGCTTTTGCCACGGAAATCAATTTTCAGAATAGTACAGAATATGGTATAATAAGAGTATGAATAATGAAATAACAGAATACTTCGAAGAAGCAGAAATCACAAAAGAATATGATGGATATTACTACAGCGTTTCAGAGGCAGTAACAATAGTAATACTGGGAAGTGTTTGTGGATTGAAAAATGTCAGTCAGATACACCAGTGGGCGGAAAGCGATAGAGTCAGTGAATTTTTGAAGGAAAAATTCGAAATAAATCGCATTCCGAGCTACTATTGGTATTGTGCTTATTGAAACTCATCAAACCCGATTCGCTCAATCGTTGCTTTGCAAATTTGGCATACACTTTTATGCCCGAAAAGGCTGAAAAACTGACAATAGCATGGGATGGAAAAACTGTATGCTTAACTGTACAGATGGATAAATATGAGAATCCCTTACACATCATAAGTGCACAACTATCCGAATTAGGAATCACGCTTGCACAAAAAAGTGTAGAAGGAAAAAGCAACGAACTTGTAGCTGTGCAGAAGTTACTTGAAGAAATGAATATTAAAGAAACAATGATAGTGGCAGATGCCCTGAATTGTCAAAAAGAAACAGCCAGCATAATCGTTGATGGTAGAGCGGATTATTTGTTGTGTGTAAAGGATCATCATCCCAATGTGAAAAGGGATATCGAAGATTATATACAGGATGAAACGCTTCAGAAAATCATGCAAAAGCAAAGCAAAACAGAGAAAAACCGTGGAAGAATCGAAACAAGAACAGCATTCGTCACAACAGATACTGACTGGCTGCATCAAAAGGATGAATGGAAAAAGCTGTGCTGTATTGGTGCGATTCACAAGGAAACAGAAACAAAAAAGGGAAAAACGTGCGAATGGCATTACTATATTTCAAGTTGTCCGTTGACACCCGACCAGCTTCTGTATCATGCCCGAATGGAATGGCCTGTTGAATCTATGCACTGGTTTCTGGATGTTCACCTTGAAGAAGATTGGTGCAGAATCGAAGATAAAGATATTCAGAAAAATCTTAATATGCTTCGCAAAGCTGCTTTGAATCTGATAAAGCTTTATAAATCCGGCACATCCTCCAAGAAACCTATGTCTAAGATAATGTTTGATTGTCTGCTCAATCCTCGCAATATTCTTAGGATTTTAGATTATTAATTTTCTTTTGAGGAAAGTTGATTTCCGTG
>CACYCV010000289.1 GCA_902772955.1 uncultured Ruminococcus sp. | reverse complement strand
CCGGGGGAAACCCTTTTTTTCAAAAAAGGGTTTCCCCCGGCAGGGCTTGGGACAGAGTCCCAATATTCCGGAGAGGAAAGTTGATTTCCGTGGGTCACCCGCCGCCGGGGTTGTTGTGCGGGGGGAAGTGTGATATAATACTGTGGATAAGAAACGGAGGGATTCTGCTTGAACCATTTTAATTCCATTGAGCATAGCATCATCACGAAATATAAAAAGACATTGTTTCATAAGCTGATCGGAGCCGTGAAGGATTACCGGCTGATTGCCCCGGAGGACAGGATTGCCGTCTGTATTTCCGGCGGAAAGGACTCCATGCTCCTGGCAAAACTGCTCCAGGAGCTGAGCAGACACGGAGATTATCCCTTCGGACTGGAGTTTATTGTCATGGATCCCGGCTATCATCCTGTTAACCGACAAAAAATCATAGACAACGCCCGCCTGCTGGAAATACCCATCCGTATTTTTGATACCGATATTTTTGGAACAGTGTCCCGAATTGAAAAAAATCCCTGCTATCTCTGTGCCAGAATGCGACGGGGATATCTTTATCAGCAGGCACAGTCTCTGGGCTGCAACAAAATTGCCCTGGGACACCATTTTGACGATGTCATAGAAACCATTCTGATGGGAATGCTCTATGGTGCACAGGTGCAAACCATGATGCCCCGGATCAAAAGCACCAACTTCCCCGGAATGGAGCTGATCCGCCCCATGTATTATATCCGGGAAAAGAATATCCTTTCCTGGGCAAGGTATAACCGGCTCTCCTTTTTGCAGTGCGCCTGCCGCTTCACGGAACAGAACCACCAGCTTGACGGAACAGGCACCTCTAAAAGACAGGAAATCAAACAGCTGATCCAACAACTAAAAAAGGTCAACCCTCAGGTGGAAATGAATATTTTCCGCAGCGTGGAACGGGTTAATCTCAGCACCGTCATCGGCTATTATTTAGAAGGAGAAGAACATCATTTTCTGGAACGCTTCGAGCAGCCAAAGGAGTCATCTTCATGAATAATAAAAAACTGCACAGTCATCCGGCTTTTGTGGCGGTCATTGCGGTTTTCTGCACCATGCTTTGGGGCTCTGCCTTTCCCTGTATCAAAATCGGTTACCGGCTTTTTGACATTGCCGAACACGACGTTCCCTCTATGCTGCTGTTTGCAGGAGCCAGATTTCTGCCGGCAGGCATTCTGGTGCTGCTGATCGGCCTGCTTCGGCATCCCCGAAAAATGCTCCTGACACGCAGGGACCTGCTGCCGGTCATGTCGCTGGGACTGGTTCAGACCTACCTGCAGTATCTGCTGCTGTATGCCGGCATTGTCTCCGTCAGCGGAACCAAATCCTCCGTTTTGACTTCTGTTTCCGCCTTTGGCTCAGTTTTGATGGCCTCTGTCTTTTTTCGCGGCGACCGACTGACTCTCCGCAAGGCAGCAGGCTGCCTGATCGGTGTGGCAGGCATCTTCGTCATGAACGCCGGGTCAGCGTTAGGCGGCTTTCTGCTGCTGGGAGACGGCCTGGTCATCCTGTCAAACCTTTCCGGTGCGGCAGGCAATATCATCAGCAAAAAAATAGCCCCCCACCGCAATCCTCTCCAGCTCTCTGCCTGGCAGCTGATCTTCGGCGGCAGCGGATTGGTGCTGACCGGTCTGCTGTCGGGAGGGCGTCTGTCCTGCCAGGACGGCCGGGGACTGCTTCTGCTGCTGTATTTAGCCTCCATGGCAGGTACCGCTTTTCTCCTCTGGACCATGCTGCTGTTTCATAATCCCGTCAGCCGTGTCACCGTTTATCTGCTGTTGATTCCCGTTTTCGGTGCTCTGTGGTCAGCCCTGTTTCTGGGAGAAAACATTTTCACATTTCCCAATCTGTGTGCCCTGCTGCTGGTCTGCTCCGGAATCTTTCTATGCAACTTTGCCGGACACCTCCCCGGGAAAAAAAATTCCAGGCAAACCGAATAACAAGGATTCAACTGAAGCCAGTGTTTTGATTCCAAAATACATAATCGAGTACGAGGCTACCCATTAATTGAGCAGCCGACCTCTCGGTCGAGTAGCCAAGCGGAGTTTCACCGCAAGGCTCTCACAGAACCGTGCGTGAAACTCTCGCTTCACACGGCTCTTCGTATTCCCGT
>CACYCV010000288.1 GCA_902772955.1 uncultured Ruminococcus sp. | reverse complement strand
GAGGAACGAATAAAAGAATTGATTCACAAAAACAACGATATAACTATACACGAGATCAATGAAACATTGAAGCTGAATGTAAACGATGAAACTATCAGACAGCATGTTGTAAAAATGGGATTTCGTTATAAAAAGAAGTCCATAGATGCAGCAGAGCGTGGTCGCTCCCGATGTGATTCAGAAGAGGAATGAATGAGAGAAAGAAATAATAGAATCAGATGCAGACAGGCTGGTTTTTCTTGATGAAAGCGGCGTTGATATTGATCTGACGAGGCGTTACGGTCGTGCAATAGCCAAAGCAAGAGTAGTTGATCGTGCTCCTGAAAATACGCCAATAAGCACTACTATACTGTCATCTATAAGATTGGATGGCAGTACAGCTTACACTACATATCAAGGCGGCACAACAGGAGATCACTTTGTTGAATATCTTGAAAATGTTCTGATTCCAACATTGCATGAGGGTGATATTGTGATGATGGACAATATGCGCTCTCATCATGTAAAAAGGTTGCGGAAGTTTTGCATAAGGCTAAGATGCACTTATTGTATCTTCCGCCATACAGTCCTGTTTTTAACCCTATCGAGACAATGTGGTCGAAGATCAAAGCTGTTTTACGAAAGTTAAAGGTGAGGTCTGCATCTCTCTTGGAAGATGCAATTAAGTACGCTTTCAGCTGCGTAATTCGATCAGATTGTGTCGGATGGTTTAACTCATGTGGCGTATGCTGCTAATTTTTTGCATTACTATAAGCAATATTGCCGCGGCTTCCGCCCCTCACGCTCCTGACGGAGCGTGAGGAGCGTTTTTTTGATCGGCGGAACGCTTCGCTAAGACTTTGCCTTGGCCTGCATCATTCGTTTTCGGGGTTTTTAGGGGGACTCCGCAGAGTGCGAAACACCAATTTCCCTCGGCGGTGCCTTCTTGCAGTCGGATCGAGGGAAAATTCCGATGTTTTTTCGGATTTCCTGTCCAAAAACGGACAGGATTTGTCAAAAATGTCGAAAACCATTTATTGACAGGAGAACATTTTTTTTGTATGATAGTAGGAGAGATCAGATTACCATCGGATGCGCTTGTCATCCCCAAAAAAGGAGGAGTTGGATGAAAAAACTATTTAAGCTGGCAGCGGCGTTGTGTCTTGCTGTGGTTATGGCGGTATCTCTGGCTGCCTGCAACAAGAACGAACAGACCAGCGAGGCCAAGGAAGGTCTGCAGGTAGAAGGTACCTGGAAAAAATCCCTTCTGAAGGAAAACGAAGGGGCGGCGGCTTTTTACAGTGACGAGCTGAACGAAACCATGACCCTGGAGGCAAACGGCAGCATGACGATCCGTACGATGGTTCAGGGTAAGGAAGTCAAGCAGACAGGTTCCTGGAAGCTCAACGGAGAACGTTTGACGGTGACCAATCTGGAAGCCGAAGGCAACAAACAGGATAAAACCTATCTCTACAAGGATGGCAAACTGGTTGAAGAAGGAAACAGCAAGGCTATTTTCTGCTATGTGAGACAATAATACTGGTGTTCCCGAAGATGAAGCTGCAGAGCGGATCTATGACAGAGACTCTGCCGTTTTCTTTGGAAAGGAATATCCATTATTATATATTATTTGACTAAAAGGAGATTAATACCATGAAAAAGTTTACTAAGGTTATCGCAGTGGCACTTCTGGCACTTTGCATGACGACTGTTGCCGCAGGCTGCAACAAGAATGAAAATAACGGCGGCAACAACGGCGGCAACAACGGCGGCAACAACGGCGGTACTTCTGCTGCTGCTACTCAGAATGATGTGGTTGGCACCTGGGTAATGAAGGCCAATGAGCAGGCTCTTAGTGAAACCAGCTATACCGATGAGCAGAAGGAGCAGATCAGGCAGTTGCTTGCTGCCATGTCTACCGAGGCTGAGCTGAAGGCAGATCATACGGCTGTTATCAAGTCCTCCATGTTCCCCGGCGGTTCTGCTGAAACTACCTGGAGCCAGAGCGGCGATACCATTACCATTGAGGCTGTTTCAATGGAAGCCAGTGGTTTCAGCGGCGGTATTGAAAAAACAACTCTGACCATCAAGGACGGCAAGGGCTATTCCTCTGCCGAAGGCATGGAATATGTTTACTTCGAGAAGAAGTAATCCGAATTTTTGAAAAACCCGGCGGACACAGCGATGTGTCCGCTTTTTTTCAGAGGGCGCTTTCTGCCTGTTCGGCGGAGCTGCCCGGAAAGAAGAACATAAACAAGGAGTATGAACGATGAAAAGAATCCAGCGAGCGGGCATTTGCCTTGCTCTTTTCTGTGCCCTGCTGCCGTCAGCCTGCCAAAGCAGCCGGCCTGCCTCTGTAGAGGTCAGCGGGGAGACGGTCAGCAAGGTTCAGGAGAAGGAACCCTCGGCGGAAGGGGTTGTTTCTTCGGAGCCGTCTGCCGACACGTCCCTGCCTCCTGTTCCCGAAATATCATCGGAACAGGAATCCGCGCCTGAATCCACGCCTGCATCCGAGCCGGAATCTGCTTCCGTTCCGGAGCCTGTTTCCGAGGAAGTTTCGGAACCGGCACCCGTTCCGCTTCCGGATGAACCGGATGAAGTTACCGAGGAACTGCTGTTATGCAAGGATCAGAAGCACGGCTATTCCACCAACGAACAAGGATTGCCAGAGGGCACCAGAATTTATCTCGACCGGAACATCAAGGCCGGTTATGTGGTTCTGTATGATGCGGAGAAGGATGAAATACTTTATTCCAAAGACGGAGAAAAGAAGATCTATCCTGCCAGCACCACCAAGATGCTGACCGCCATTACCGCCTGGAAGGTGATTCATGATAAGGATTATGTCATCACCGTGGGGGATGAGATTCATCTGATTGATCCCTATTCCAGCGTTGCAGGACTGGAGGAAGGAATGCAGCTGACTCTCGAAATGATGATGGACGCTATGCTGATGCCCTCCGGCAACGATGCGGCCTATGTCCTGGCGGTCAACTGCGGCAGAATCTACCGGAGAGATCCGGAGCTGTCGGCAGAAGAGGCGGTCCGGGTCTTTATGGAACTGGAAAACCGTATTGCGGACCGGATCGGCGCCGAAAACACGCATTTTGTCACCCCTGACGGTATTCATGACGAAGATCACTATACCACGGCGGTGGATCTGACAAAAATTGCCGATTATGCCCGCACCATCCCGATCATCAAAGCCTCCTGCGGCAAGGATCGGGTCGAGTGGAATCTTCCCTCCGGACAAACCGTTTCCTGGAATAATACCAACCGGTTGCTGTTGGAGGATTCCGGTCAGTATGCTCCCGCCTGTGACGGGATGAAAACCGGTTTTACCGATGAAGCCGGCACCTGTGTGGTGGCCTCTGCTGCCGTTGAGGGCCATACGGTGATTGCTGCTGTCATGGACGGCTACAGCAATACTTCCAAATTTGACGATGCCAATCAACTGTTGAAAGCGGGATTTATTGCCTGCGGACTGACCTATACCTACGATTCCTGAGTCGGAATTCCGGAGAACCTCACTTCGGAAAAGCCTTGTACAATACGGAACCAACATGATTGAATCCTGAGGAGGAAATACTATGAAAATAATCCGTACTCTTTTGCTAACCGCCGTTCTTGGCACGGCCCTGATAGGTGCGGCAGCCTGCGGCGGCAGTCAGAACAATACCTCTCAGTCCCCGGTCAATGAAGCGGCCGCCTCCAAAGAGGAGGGTTCTGTCCCTATGCGGTCAACCGATCCGATGTCCAGTTTTGTAGGTGTCTGGCATTCGGTTTTTGATAAGGAGCAAATGGATGCTTCCATGGCCAAGGAATATGAAGATTATCTGCCGGATCAGACGCTGGATCTCAAGGAAGACGGCTCCGGTCTGATGCGGTCAAAGCTGGCAGGTGATTCCGCCGCTTCTGCTTCTGAACAGACCGATACCTTCCTGTGGCTGAAGGAAAATGATATAATTCTGATAGAAAGCGGTACCCAGACCCTGAAGCTGCAAATTGCCAGTGACAGACTTCTGGTGCTGACGGGTGACGGCTCTGAGCAAAAGGGCTATTACTTTGTCAGAAAGCAATAATTCGATTTAAGGAAGTTTTCTTCCTTCCGTTTTTTCGCAGCAGTTCTCTGATTTATGAATGGCCTACAGACCGGAAGAATTTTCTGTCTGCTATTCGTACAGGACTGCTGCGCTTTTATAATCTGCATCCTTAAGAAACCGCTGAATCAATCACGCCTTTCGGCTCAGCACCTGTCTTGCATGCCTCTTTTCCGTCATCTTGCACCAAAATCCCTTGAAATACGTCAGTGCGGAATTGTGATACAATCTTACGAAAAATCTGACAGCGCCATACAGGCACCGGATTTCATCACTGCTTTCTTAAAACCGGAGGTTTTTTGAAAAAAAGTCCTTTATGTCTTGTACACGCTCCGAAAATTTGTTATAATCATTTCGTATGAGTTCTGACAATTATGGCAACAGAATCGGGCGTTTTCCCGAAATCATGAAGTTAACGGAGAATCAATTATGAAAAGCTATCAGCGTCTTTTATCGGTTTTTGGTGCGGCTTTACTGCTGTCCGTGTCAGCAGGCTGCGGCGGCAATTCCTCCGGCAGCACTTCTCAGGAGGTCTCTGCCGTTTCCTCTCCGGCTGTGTCCGTCAGTGAGGAGACTTCCGCACCCGTCAGTGAACCTGCCGAGTCAAGCGAGGAAACCTCCGCGCCCGTTAGTGAACCTGCCGAGTCAAGCGAGAAAACCTCCGCGCCCGTCAGTGAACTTGTTGAAACCAGCACCGATTCCTCATCCTCTGCAATCAATGATATGAGGCATCCGGATTATCTGCTGGGAAAATGGGTGTTGAAGTTGGATACCTCTGACATGGAGCCCAGCGAGTTGGAAGCGGCAAAGGTAAGAATGGCCACCACATCCGTTATTCTGAAATCGGACGGTTCTGCGGTAGGCATTTCCGGTGAGAGCAGGATTGAAGGCCAGTGGGGAGAGTCCAACGCCTATATTTATCTGGAGCTGGGCGGTTCCACAGAGGTATTTGGCTATTATGTGGATACGCTGGTCAGCATCAACTATCCGGGAATGTACTTTGTCAAATAATCCGGCGATGTAACCTGACAGCCGGTCTGCGGATTATTCTGTCAGAGAAGAGGAACTTCTTTTCTGCCCGGTCGGAGAGAAGGCTTCTTCCGACGTTTCACCGCTTTGAACAAGAACGTACAAAAAGGAGGAATATTCCATGAAACGAACCCATGCTCTGCTGACGGCAACACTGCTTTCCTGCGGAATGCTTCTGGGAATGGCTGGCTGCGGAAAAACTGATACTTCGTCAGCTTCTTCCGGCGGAAGTGGTGCCAGTCAGGTAGTCTCTCAGAATACATCGGATTCCGGAGTGAAAACGGCTTCTGCTTTGCAGACAGCCTCTGCACCGGAAAATCATCTGACCTCTGCCGATAGTCCGTCCTCATCCCAGGAAGCTTCTGCTCCTCAGACAGAAATATCCGAACAGCAGTCCTATGTTTCCCCGGAGGAAACCTTCACTTCCGAGGAAACCCAGCCTTCTCTTCCGGAGGAAAGCCGGCTTGTTTCGGAGGAAACGGAGGATTCTCAGGAGGAAGAACAGACGGTTCAGGAAAGCACGGAGTCCCAGGAGAGCGATGCAGTTTCCGAAGAGTCAAGTGTCGCTTCGGAAGACTCACAGTCTTCTCAGGCTGCCGAAACCTCTGCAACGGCCTTTGTGGGCAAATGGACCCTGCATTATGACCTGTCCGACCTGAGCAAAGAGGAGGCGGAGGAAATCCAGCCCCTTCTGAATCCTGTTTCAATGGAACTGGTGGTAAAAAAGGACGGAACGGCAACCTTCCGGCAAATCGTATATGGCAAGGTAGACCAGAAGGACGGAACCTGGACCAACGAGGATACGATTCTTTATGTGGTTATTGAAGACAGCCGGCAAGCATTCCAGCTGAAGAAGGACAAACTCTATATGGAATTTTTTGAATACGGATATTTTACCAAATAACAACCTCGAGTGCAATGTGACGAATATGTTTCACATCCGGTTTTGTTGTTTAATGAAGTCCTTACTATTCCATCGAACAAAGTGTTGGATGTCAGCGAAGCGAACACGGCAGACATACGCAGGGGGCTTTCCGATCGCCCCCTGCACCCCTTCGGGGCGGGAAATTAATAAGGAGAGGCTTGCGAAGCGTCCTTCCGGTTAAAAAAGAACCGCTCCGGAGCGCTCCGTAAGGAGCGTGAGGAGTGGAAGCCGCGGCAGAAAATCTGGACACGGCATAATCAAGCGGAACGGAGTGGAGCAAGCCGCGAATCGACAGCGGAGGTACTCCGCACACGGCGAAACCGAGCGGAACGTAGTGGAGCAAGGCGCGAATCGTCCTGCGGGGTCACCCGCCCGCGAATCGTCCCGCGCGGTCACGCGCCGCGCGCGGGCTTGCATCCGGAGAGAGAATTTGATATAATGAAAAGAGGAACGGTGTGATGGAGACGATCCGACTGTTTGTCAGTGTGTACAGAGATCAGATGCCGATGCTTCCGGAACCGCTGCTGCCGGTTTCGGCCGGTGCGGCACTGTATCCGGACGGGACTCCGCTGCTGCCGGTGTGCGACCACCGGGGTGATCATATTTCCTCCCTCAACCCGCAGTACTGTGAATTGACGGTCCAGTATTGGGCATGGAAAAATGCGGACTTTGATTTCGGCGGCCTGCTGCATCAGCGGCGGTATTTTGACTGGTCCGATCCCCATCCCTTTGCCTGCGATCAGCCGAAACGCCATGATCGGCCGTACCGCATCTATGATGTTCCGGATGAGATAACCTTGCGGAAGCTGGGAACAGAACCGTCAACCATTCTGAACCTGCTGCGGCGATACCGTATGATTGCCCCTCTGCGGGAAAATCTGCGTCAGTCTGTGGCTTCCTATTATCGCAAAAATGACGGCGGCGCCTATGATGATCTGGGACTGCTGCTGGAAATCATCCGGGAACGGTTTCCTGACTATGCGGACAGCGCGGCGGCTTATCTGCGGCAGTCAGAGGCTTATTTCTGTAATATGTTTGCCGCCGACCGGGAATTGTTTGAGGAGTATAGCCGCTGGCTGTTTGATATTCTGGCGGAATATGACAAGCGCAAGCCGCATGATAAGGTGGCTCCCCGTGAACAGGGAAAGCTGGCGGAACGGCTGTTTGGCATCTATATGACCCACCTCAGACAGAATACCGATATTCCCTGGGCTGAGCTGCCGAGAGCCCATTTTGCGGGCATCAACGGCATGACGCCTCATAATCTATCCTTTAACCGGCGCTGGTATGCGCTGGCACCTCCCGGCTCCCGCCGGAGAGGATGGCTTCGCCGGCTGCCACGCTGATGACGTGGCTTTGACAGAAATTCCACACAAAAAAACGAAAGACGGAAAGGTTGATACCCATGTATGATTATTTAGTGGTAGGCGCAGGTCTGTTTGGCTCCATTTTTGCCTATGAAGCCAATAAACGAGGCAAAAAAGTGCTGGTGATTGATAAGAGAGATCATATCGCCGGCAATATTTACTGTAAAAAGGTGGAAGACATCAACGTCCATCAGTACGGTGCCCATATTTTCCATACCAACGACAAGGCAGTCTGGGAATATATCAATCAGTTTGCCGAGTTCAATAACTATGTGAATTCTCCTGTGGCAGTCTATCAGGATGAGCTGTATAACCTGCCCTTCAATATGAATACCTTCAGCCGGATGTGGAACATCAAAACCCCGGCAGAAGCCAAAAAAATTATTGCCGATCAGATTGCCGACCTGAATATTACCAATCCCCAGAACCTAGAGGAACAGGCTCTCAGTCTGGTGGGACGGGATGTCTATGAAAAGCTTATCAAGGGCTATACCGAAAAACAGTGGGGACGTGCCTGCACCGAGCTGCCGGCCTTCATTATCAAGCGTCTGCCCCTGCGCTTTACCTATGACAATAACTATTTCAACGCCAGATATCAGGGAATTCCTATGGGCGGCTATACCGCTATTATCGAAAAAATGCTGGAGGGCGTCGAGGTGCTGACCAATACGGATTACTTCGAGTTTATCAAGTCCCATTCCAGCGAGTTCCAAAAGACCGTCTTTACCGGTCAGATCGATCAGTTCTTCAACTATCAGCTGGGTGTTCTGGAATACCGCTCCGTTCGCTTTGAAACCGAAGTGCTGGATACGGATAATTACCAGGGCAATGCGGTGGTGAACTACACCCATCGGGATGTGCCTTATACCAGAATTATCGAGCATAAGCATTTTGAATTCGGTACCCAGCCGAAAACCGTGATTTCCAGAGAGTATTCCTCTGAATGGAAGCCCGGCATCGAACCCTATTATCCGGTCAATAACGAAAAGAACAATACCCTGTACGAAGCCTATAAAAAGCTGGCCGATGAAACACCGGATGTCATTTTCGGCGGACGTCTGGGTCATTATAAGTATTACGATATGGACAAGGTCATTGACGTGGCACTGGCTGCCGTAAAGGAAGAATTCGGTGAAGCGTGAACCAATCCTCCTGCGCAGTGTATTGTTTCCCCGCCGGGAAATCAGTGACAAAACGGCGCTGTATTTCCATGGGGAAGGGGACGGTGTACAATACTGTCAGGAACAGCAACAGATGAACATTGACGGGACAGCAGCCTTTGATACCTTTTTCAATTCTCTGGCTGTCGGAACGCTCCGGAGAACCTGCAAGCTCTCAGCTTTGTTTTTGCGGCTGAGAGTGTGCGGTTTCTTTGTTTTGCGTGTTTTTGGCGTCAGAGGGGAAGGACAGCAGTGGCTGGAGGAATGCCTTCTGCAGACAGAGCTGCACACGGAGGTGCCGGAGGACGTTACCACAGACCTGAGCGAATGGCTGGAGTCTACCTATGATACTCTGTATTTTACCCTGACGGCACAGGGGGGTGTTCTGTATGAAGGAGCATTTCTTGCCGAAGCACCCCGGGTGAATCCTACGGATATCGCTGTGGTGATCTGTACCTACCGTCGGGAAGCCTTCCTGCTGCGGAATTACCGCAGCCTTTGCCGTTATCTGGAAAGTCAGTCGGTGCTGCGTGAGGATAATCTGCACTTCTATATTATCGACAACGGACGTACCCTGGATCCGGAAGCCCTGGAGCATCCCTTTTTTACCTGTCTGCCCAATGACAATACCGGCGGCAGCGGCGGTTTTACCAGGGGCTATCAGGAGGCTGTCAACAGCGGAAGAGCCTATAGCCATATTCTGCTGATGGATGACGATATTGTGCTGGATGGAGAAATGCTGCTGCGGGTGTATAGTCTGCTGCGGCTTCGCAGTGAAGCGCATCCCAATTTGTCTGTAGGCGGAGCTATGCTTCGTCTGAGTGACGGCGTGACCATGCATGAAGCGGGTGCCGTATGGGACGGTAAGCGGCTGCATTCCATCGGCAACGGACAGGATATGACCCTGCGGGAAAATGTCTTTGCGGCGGCGGTTTATCCTCCGGGCAACTATAATGCCTGGTGGTTCTACTGCTTTCCGACAGATTGGCACCGCCGCTTTGGCTATCCGCTGCAGTTTTTTGTCAAAGAGGACGATATTGAATATTCCCTGCGCTGCGCCGACGATATTGTGGTGCCCTGCGGGATTTCCGTCTGGCATGATGATTTTGACGGCAAATATGACGGCTTTCAGGAGTATTATATCAAACGCAACGAGCTGATTATGACCAGCGTCAGCAGACAGCGTCCCTATCCGCTGTTCCAGGTGCGCAAGCTGATTCTCAGTGTGATGAAGCAGACGGTCTACCAGCGCTATTTCCTGGCAGATCTGATTTTCCGTGCCTACAGGGACTATCTCCGGGGGTGGAAGCACTTTGCCCGGACGGATACGGCAGCCCTGAACCGGGAACTGATGGCCGCCTGTGAGCCGCTGATCGGGGAAGGGGAACTGTTGGAAAAGTACGGCATCCGGTTTGACGAGGCCGCATATCAGTCCGCCATGAAGGAGCCGGAGCATCTGAAACGACAGGCCTTGTCGCTGAACGGCTACCTGTTGCCGTGTTATCCCTGTCCTCCGGGAGAAATTGCCGTGGCGGATCTTGCCAAATGTCGGATTGTCAATTTCTACCGGAGGAAACAGGTGCTGCATTTTGATCCGGTGAGACGAAAGGGATTTGTCACCCGGCAAAAGCGCCGGAAGCTCTGGTGGAATCTCCTGCGGCTGACGGGAATGAGCCTTGCTTTCCTGATCCGCTATCCTTTTGTACGCCGGGGCTATCGCAGGCATCTGCCGGAACTGACCGGCGGGATTGCCGTCAGAGAAGAAAAAGCGGAGAGTGTTACGGATACAGGCGCCGGTGCCGGTCGGCGGATAAAAAAATAAAGCACGAAAAAATAATGCAAAGGACGTGAAAATCATGATGTGGCTCTGGACCGGATTAACCGTAGCAGCGGCCGTCTGCGGCTGGCTGGGCATCCTGCTGATTGTTTACGGGCTGCGGGTTCCCAGGGAACAGCAGGGAAGGAGAAAGCGTTTCTCTGTGGATTACAGCGGTCAGAAGCAATTCTATCATCTGGCGAAGGATGATTATCGCGAAGGACAGATGGTAGTCTTGGCATATGATATGATTGCCACCGATACCAGATATACCTTTCTGATGGACGGAAAAGAGATTCATCCGGATTATGATGAGGAGAAGGGATATATTATTTCCTTCCGGATGCCGGCACATCCGGTGACTCTCCAATGTACTACGGTGAATCTGATGGTGTGTGAGGAATCGTGAGAGCAGCCGGCAGCATGAATTCAATCGTCAAAAAGAGAAACCGATGAAGCAAGCAGAAGGAAGCTTCATCGGTTTTTTACTGTCAGAATTGTTTTGGGGGAAAGCGGTTCCGATATCAGAATGTTTTTGGCTCGGTATGGATGACGACGGAATCAATGACAGGCTGCTGATCGGCGGGGATTGTTCCGTTGTTATCGGTAGGCTTGGCATCCAGGCAGATAGCGTCTACCAGCTCGATTCCCTCGGTAACATAGCCGAAGCAGGCATATTTGCCGTCTAAGGAAGCGGTTTTATTGTCGGATTGGACAATAAAGAACTGAGAGCTGGCACTGTTCATATCATAGCCGCCCCTTGCCATGGAGATAGCGCCTTTGGTATGGGACAGGGGGTTGTTGAAGCCGTTTTCTGAAAATTCACCATAAATGGTATGCTCGGAACCGCCACGCCCGTTGCCCTGGGGATCACCGCCCTGCATCATAAAGCCCTCTATGATGCGGTGGAAGGTCAGTCCGTTATAGAAGCCGGACCGAGCCAGGTAGATAAAGTTTTTGGTGGTAATGGGCGCGGCCTGATAATCCAGCCTGACGGTGATGGTTCCGTATTCTCTGACAGTGATATCGGCCAGATAGTCCATGTTTTCGTCAATGATCACACTGTCATAATAGCTGTCATCTTCATGACTCTGATCATACGTTACGTCTATTGCTTTTGCGGTGGATACGGTGGATCCGGTGGGGAATTCCTTTTGGTTCTGACCGGAGCAGGCTTTTCCGGAGATAAAAAGAATCAGCAGCAGAACGATCATCACTGCGACCAGTCCGCAGGCAATCGAGATAATAATGATGCCGGAATTGTTTTTGGTGGGTGCTTGTTTACGCTTGATTTTTCTTGCCATGGCTATAATCCTTTCGTTATTCTGGGAAATTTTTGTCCATTATAACATATCCTTCTTGTTTTTTCAAGCATGGAGAGACAATTGCCGAAAATCATTCTTGTGCCGCGATCTTGGGGCTTTGCCCCAAACCCCACCAAGGGACTTCTCGTCCCTTGGAACCCTCGGCAGGGACGCAGTCCCTGCACCCGATGTAT